>DVIX01000023.1 GCA_018710935.1 Candidatus Avirikenella pullistercoris
GCACCATTTGTTTAAGACAGTGCAAAGGTACTAAAATTTTTAAATGCACCAAATTTTTAAAAATTTTCATTGAAAATGCGAATGGAATATTGGCGGTATGAAGTGGCATTGAAAGAAGATTTACCGGGGAATAACAATATATTTATTATCTTTACAGAGGTAAAATTGTCAATGGACGGAGTGTCCGATAGGTATGAAATAGGTTTATATAATAAAAATATAGAAGATGTTATTGCATGAAAAGTTAAAAGGGTATAATTTGATTTTATTGTCTGCGTCGCCGCGCAGAAAACAGATGTTGAGGGATGTAGGATTAAGTTTTACGACTTTGTCGGTACCGGTTGAGGAAATTTATCCGGAGGAACTTCCTGCAGAAGAAGTGGCGGCCTATTTGTCGCGGTTGAAAGCCGATGCGTATCCGTATGTGTTGGAGAATAAAGATATTGTGATTACGGCTGATACGACAGTTATTACGGAAAATGCTATTTTGGGGAAGCCGATTAATCGCCAGCATGCGATAGATATGCTTTTTTCTTTGAGTGGGAAGAAACATCGGGTTGTGACTGGAGTTACTTTCAGGGCGGACAGGGCGGTTCATACGTTTAAATCGATTTCGGATGTGTGGTTCAGAGAATTGAATGAAGATGAGATTATTTATTATGTAGATAATTTTGCGCCTTACGATAAAGCGGGAGCTTATGGTATACAGGAGTGGATAGGATATATCGGGATTGAGCGTATCGAAGGTTCTTTTTATAATATAGTAGGGCTTCCGATACAGAAGTTATATATTGAATTGAACGCTTTTCTGACAAAATATCAATCATTATAAAATTATGCGAATCAGAAGAAACATTGTGGTTGCCTTGTTGGCATTGTTTTCCCTCCAGTCGTATGCGGAGGAAGGAATGTGGCTGCCGAGTCTTATCGGGCAGACAAAATTGAAGGATATGCAAGCGAAAGGTTTGAAACTGACGGCAGAGGACCTTTACAGTATTAACCAGGCATCGTTGAAAGATGCTATCGTGACTTTGGGAGGATGTACCGGAGAGATGATTTCCGGAGAGGGCTTGTTTATAACCAATCACCATTGCGGATATGGAAATATACAATCCCACAGTACGGTAGAACACGATTATTTGACGAATGGTTTTTGGGCAGCTAATAAGCAGGAAGAACTTCCTAATCCGGGATATACCGCTTCATTTCTCGTAAAAATGGAAGATGTTACGGAAGATGTGCTGAAGGGGGTAAAACCGGATATGGATGAAGCGAAAAAAGATGAAGTTATTGCTAAGAATAAAGAGTCGATAATTGCTCGGGCAACGAAGAATAACGGATATAATGCCCGTATCGAAGCACTTTATTATGCAAATCAGTATTTTCTGTTTGTTTTTGAAAAATTCGAGGATGTTCGTTTGGTAGCGGCTCCGCCGTCGGCTATCGGTAAATTCGGAGGCGATACGGATAACTGGATGTGGCCCCGTCATACCGGAGATTTCTGCTTGTTCCGTATTTATGCAGATAAGGATAATAAACCGGCTAAATACTCTCCGGACAATGTACCTTATAAGCCTAAAAAGTTCTTTACGATTTCGACTAAAGGCGTAAAAGAAGGTGACTTTACATTTATTTACGGTTATCCGGGCAGAACATCGGAATATATTGTATCGGATGCGGTTAAATATATTGCTGAAGAAGGAAACCCGCATAAAATAAAGTTGCGTACTATCCGGTTGGATATAATGAATCGTTATCAGGCCAAAGATCCGGTTGTGAGGATACAATACGCAGCGAAGAATGCAGGGGTAGCGAACAAATGGAAAAAAATGCAGGGTGAAGCGAAAGGAATTGAAAAGTTGGGAGTCGTTGCGGAAAAGCAGGAATTGGAAAACCGTTTCCAAGAGTGGGCGGCAGGAAAGCCTGAATATGAAAATCTGTTGCCTCAGTTTCGTGAACTGTACGCAGAAGTAAGACCGTTGGATTTTGCATTCGATTATTATACGGAAGGTTTTAATGGAATAGAGCTGATGAGTTTTGCTGCTAATTTTGCGTCTTTGGATGCCAGCCTGACAAAAGAGAAGGCTGCGGCATTGAAAGAGAGGGTAAAAACATTTTATAAGAATTATTACCAGCCGATAGATCAGGAGAGCGCAAAAGCATTGATGGCAGAGTTCGTTAAAAATGTACCGGCAGAGTTTCAACCTGCAGTATTGAAAGAGAATGCCGGAAATCTGGACAACTGGATAGACGGTCTTTTTACCGAAACGATTTTGTTGGATAGCAGTAAGGTATATCGGATATTGGATGGCGATCCTTCCGAAATAGCTGGAGCTATGGCGAATGATATTGCAGTTCAGGTGAATAAGTCATTTGTAGATTTTTATAAAGAGAATGTGATCGGGAAACGGGATGTGCTCAATAGCCGGATTGAAAAGTTATATACGGCTTATATGAAAGGTTTGATGGAGATGCAGCCGGACCATGTTTTTTATCCTGACGCTAATTCCACATTGCGTATTGCTTACGGAAAAGTAGATGGCTTCAATCCTTCCGATGCGGTAAGGTATAAATGTTATTCGACTTTGGAAGGAATTATGGAAAAAGATAATCCTGAAATTTACGATTATAATGTGCCTCAACGTTTGAGAGATTTGTATGAAGCAAAAGATTATGGGCGTTGGGAAGTAAACGGTACTGTGCCGGTGGCGTTTATTGCGACAAACCATACGACGGGCGGTAATTCGGGAAGTCCGGTGATTAATGGCAACGGTGAGTTGATAGGAGTTAATTTCGACCGTTGTTGGGAATCTACGATGAGCGATATCAAATATGACAGTGATTTGTGTCGTAATATTGCGGTGGATATCCGTTATGTGTTGTTTTTGATTGATAAATACGCCGGAGCGAATTATCTGATAGAAGAGATGAAATTGAATTAGCCTGAATATAAGGTTTTTTTAACCGGTTGTCGGAGGGAAATGTTTATTCTTTCAGACAATCGGTTTTTTTATCGGGGAGATAAGGGGGATGGGTTTTTATTTATTTTATTGCTTTTTATTTTCTTTTGTCTTTACTTTGCCTTGCTAACCTAATTATTAATTTAAATACGGAAAAAAATGTCTGTTGCAACGACGAACCGCAGGGCGGTGACTACATATCGATTAAAAGAGATGAAAATGAAAGGCGAGAAGATATCTATGCTTACCGCCTATGATTATACGATGGCTCATATTTTGGATGCGGCGGGTATCGACGTTATTTTGGTCGGGGATTCGGCGGCTAATGTCGTAGCCGGTTATACTACTACGGTTCCGATGACTTTGGAGAATATGATTTATCATGGGCGTGCAGTAGCCCGTGCGGTGAACCATGCACTTGTAGTAGTGGATATGCCTTTTGGAACTTATCAAGGGAATTCGAAAATGGCATTGGCTTCGGCCATTCAGATTATGAAAGAAACAGAGGCGGATGCGGTTAAATTGGAGGGCGGTTCTGAAATAATCGAATCGGTGGAACGAATTTTATGTGCGGGGATTCCGGTAATGGGGCATCTTGGATTGACTCCTCAGTCGATTAATAAATACGGGACTTATTCTGTTCGGGCTAAAGAAGAGGAGGAAGCGGAAAAATTGTATAACGATGCTAAATTGTTGGAACAGGCGGGTTGTTTTGGGATTGTTCTGGAAAAAATTCCCGCTGTATTGGGGACGAGGGTCGCTAAAGACCTGTCGATTCCGATTATCAGTATCGGTGCAGGCGGAGGTGTGGATGGCCAAGTGTTGGTTTCCTATGATATGTTAGGGATAAATAATGAGTTTTCACCCCGTTTTTTGCGTCGTTATGCTAATCTGCACGATATAATGTTCGAGGCTTTTCAGCAATATATACAGGATGTGAAAAGCGGAGATTTCCCTAACGAAAAGGAACAATATTAGATTTGGGTATGCGGAAAATAGAGAACAGTGAGCTGCATCGTTTGAGTGTAGAAGAGTTTAAAGAGCATGAAAAGATACCGGTAGTTTTGGTAGCGGATAATATCCGTTCCTTAAATAATGTAGGTTCGTTATTCCGCACGGCGGATGCCTTTTTGATAGAAGCGTTTTATCTGTGCGGAATCAGCGCTACCCCTCCTAATAAAGAGATTCATAAAACAGCTTTGGGGGCGGAATTGAGTGTCGCCTGGCGTTATCTTCCTTCTGCATTGGAAGCGATAACCGAATTGAAGAAAGCGGGATATAAGGTTATCTGTATAGAACAGGTGGAAAATGCCGTGATGTTGGATGAATTCTGTCCGGAAAAGGGTGTAAAATATGCGTTGGTCGTGGGGAACGAAGTGAAAGGGGTAGGACAGGAGGTTGTGGATTGTTGCGATGGGGCGATTGAAATTCCTCAATGCGGAACTAAACACTCTCTGAATGTTTCAGTAGCGGGGGGAATTGTATTATGGCACTTTTTTAAGGTTCTGCGCTGCTAATTCCGTAAAAGTTTTAGGTCTTAATAAAATAGCCTGCACAAATGCAGGCTATTTTTTATTCCGGACTGCGCTGGTATGTAAAACCGCCGGAATGGATTCGGAATGAGGGATATATTGTGATAATATCTATTGATGAGGAGTATGAAAATTTGTCGTAATATGCAGGTTGTCAGTTATGAATAATGTCAAATTAGCAGTTCCGTTGTCAGTACGATTGACAAAATTGCTGCTGTTTATAGCAGTTGTCGGACAAATTTGCATAAAATCTTTTTGGCAAGAGTTTTGTTTCTTTTCCATACGAATTGGTACTAAAAAATAAAAGATGGTAATTTGTTCCCTCTGTCGTTAAAGTAGTATAAAGGATAGAGGGAGAGGTTACCGGAAATATAAAAGGTAATTTAAAATTTTATACTATAATGAATGCAAATAATTTAACGATTAAAGCTCAGGAAATGCTTGCGGAAGCATTTTCCATAGCGAGGTCTAACAGTAATCAGGCAGTGGAACCGTGCCATATTCTGCATTCCATGCTGAAAGAGGAGGATTCGCTTGCTACGTATCTGTTAGCTAAAATTGGAGCCAATACTTCCAATATAGATGCGGGGGCAATGCGTTTGATTGATCGGTTGGCAAAAGTGGAAGGTGGGGAACAATACTTGTCCCGTGACTCGATTGAGGTATTGCAGAGTGCCTTAGATGCGACGAAAGAGTTCAATGACAAGTATATTTCTATTGAAGAAATTCTGATAGGTCTTTTTAAAAGAGGGGGAGCTGCTGCCCAACTATTAAAAGATGAAGGGGTAACGGAAAAGAATTTAGTACAGGTTATCAAGGATGTACGTAAAGGTTCTACGGTAGATAGCCAGACGTCGGAACAGACATTCGATGCGTTGGGAAAATATGCCATTAATCTGAATCTGCAGGCGAGCAGTGGTAAATTGGACCCGGTAATCGGTCGTGATGAGGAAATAAGAAGGGTACTTCAGATCCTTTCCCGCCGTACCAAAAATAATCCGATTTTGGTCGGTGAGCCGGGGGTGGGTAAAACAGCTATTGCCGAAGGTATTGCGCATCGTATTGTGAATGGCGATGTGCCGGAAAACCTGAAATCGAAACAGATTTACTCTTTGGATATGGGAGCTTTGATTGCGGGTGCCAAATACAAAGGGGAATTTGAAGAACGTTTGAAAGGCGTTGTGAATGAGGTTATCTCTTCCGATGGCGAGATATTGTTGTTCATAGACGAAATACATACATTGGTAGGAGCGGGTAAAGGAGAAGGGGCGATGGATGCTGCCAATATTCTGAAACCGGCGCTTGCACGGGGTGAGTTGCGGGCAATCGGTGCTACTACATTGGATGAGTACCAAAAATATTTTGAGAAAGATAAAGCGTTGGAACGTAGGTTCCAAAAAGTAATGGTGGATGAGCCTTCTACGGAAGACGCTATCTCCATATTGAGGGGATTGAAAGAACGGTATGAAAATCACCATAAAATACGTATTCGTGACGAAGCGATTATTGCTTCGGTAGAACTTTCCCACCGTTATATTACTTCCCGTTTTTTGCCGGATAAGGCAATAGATTTGATTGATGAAGCTGCGGCTAAGTTGCGTTTGGAAATGAATTCCGTTCCGGAATCCATCGATGAGTTAGACCGCCATGTCCGTCAGAAAGAGATCGAGCGGGAAGCTATCCGGCGTGAAGGCGATGAAAAGAGAATCGAGGAACTGACTAAAGAGATCGACGACTTGAACGCGGAACGTACGGAATTACGTGCGAAATGGCAGGCTGAAAAGGATGTGATAGAATTAATACAAAAAAATCGTCAGCTAATAGATGATTTGAAACAACAGGCTGCCGAAGCGGAACGCCAATATGATTATGGAAAGGTAGCGGAAATACGTTATGGGCGTATCAGGGATGCGGAGTTGGAGATTGAACGGTTGAATAAAGAGTTGGAGAAAAACCATGAAAAGGGTTCTTCTCTGATAAAAGAGGAGATTACGGCGGAAGATATAGCCGATGTGGTTTCCCGTTGGACCGGTATTCCGGTAAATCGTATGTTGGAAAGCGAACGGGAAAAGCTTCTGCACATGGAAGAAGAATTGCATAAACGGGTTGTGGGACAGGATGATGCGATTGTCGCCATAAGTAATGCGGTACGTCGTAGCCGTGCGGGATTACAGGATGCCAAAAGGCCTATCGGTTCATTCATCTTTTTAGGGACTACAGGGGTAGGTAAGACAGAATTGGCAAAGGCATTGGCGGAGTTTCTGTTTAATGACGATTCGATGATGACGCGTATAGATATGAGCGAGTATCAGGAAAGGCATGCGGTTTCCCGTTTGATAGGTGCTCCTCCGGGATATGTAGGATATGAAGAAGGAGGACAATTAACGGAAGCGGTAAGGCGTAAACCTTATTCTGTGGTGTTGCTCGATGAGATCGAGAAAGCGCATCCGGACGTTTTCAATATTTTGTTGCAGGTGTTGGATGACGGGCGTCTGACGGATAATAAAGGACGTACGGTGGACTTTAAGAACACGATTATTATTATGACCTCCAACATCGGTTCGCACATTATTAATGAGCGTTTTGCAGGTTTGACGGATAAGAATAGGGATGAGGTAATCGAAAAGACTCGTAATGAGGTTTTCGAATTGATGAAACAGACGATTCGTCCGGAGTTTCTGAACCGTATCGACGATATTGTGATGTTTACGCCGTTGACGGTAATCGAAGTGAAAGAGATTGTACAAATGCAGATTAAATCGCTTGCCGATATGTTGAAAAGCAACGGCATGAGCATAGAAGTTTCCGATAAGGCGGTCGATTGGCTGACGCATGAAGGTTATGACCCGCAATTTGGTGCTCGTCCTATAAAGCGTACTATTCAACGCTATTTGATAAATGAACTTTCTAAACAGATTTTGTCGGGAAGTGTTGTTAAAGAACGCCCGATAGTTGTGGATAGCGATGGAACAGGGCTGACATTCAAGAATTAGCGGATAACGATTCTAAAAGAAGGGGGTGAGTTTTGAACTTGCTCCCTTCTTTGTTTATAACTTGTGAATAAGTGTTGATATAATTATTGGATTATTTAATGAATGGATTTTGGAGTTTAAAAAATGGACTCCTCTGTTTTGGTCGTCAATAATTCCAAAGCTTTGATACCCATTACCGAGTTGCCTTTCGGATTCAGGCGGGGACTCCAGACGGCAACAGAATAACGGGAGGGATAGATGGCGGCTATGCCTCCTCCTACGCCGCTTTTTCCGGGTAATCCTACTAAGAAGGAAAATTCGCCGGCTTCATCGTAGAATCCGCAAGTTTGCATAATGGCATTGATTCGTTTTACTTGAGAAGAAGAAAGTTGTATTTCTCCGAATCTGAAAGGGCTGTGATGATTGGCGAATGCAAGAAAGGCGCGGGCTAAATCCGTACAGCTCATTTCGATAGAGCATTGCCGAAAATAGAATTGTAAAACTCGTTCGATGTCGTTGTTAATATTGCCGTAATATTTCAGCAGATTGACGGTAGCAGCATTCAGATATCCTTTTTCTCTTTCGGAGACGGCGACTTTTTCGTTGTAACGGATATTTTTATTTCCACATAATTCCTGAACAAAAGCGAGGAATTGTTCTTCGGGATTTTTCAGATGATCCATCAGTATATCGGTTATAACCATTGCACCGGCATTGATGAAAGGGTTGCGTGGAATTCCTTTCTCCATTTCGAGCAGAACGACCGAATTAAAAGAGGTTCCTGAAGGTTCTTTTCCTACTCGTTGCCATAGTTTATCGCCTTCGAAATGCAGGCACATAGCCAATGCGAATACTTTTACGATACTTTGGATAGAGAAAGGTTTGTCCGATTGTCCTAATGAGTAGGATTTTCCGTCTAAACTGTCTATGCACATTCCGAATTGGTCTGGATTTATTTTGGCGAGTTCCGGGATATAGGTAGCTTGTTGCCCTATTTCTTTATAAGGTTGTATTTCATTGTATATCTCTTCCAATATCTTTTTATAATCCATTGTCGTTGTTGTTAGATAATGAGTAAGTTTTGCAAATATATACAACTGTCCTGAAACGGCACCGATCGGAGGGATATTATTTTGTAAAAACAGAGTCTGAGGATAATGGAGCCTGAAAAATATCGGATAATATATTTAATATCCGGTTTATAAGAAAATTTTAGGATAAAAAATAGGTTAATGTTAAAATTAATAAAGATTTCTGGAGACAAAATGGAATAAAAAAGCCGGCATCTTTAATTGCCGGCTTTTGGAGTTATATACCTTTTCCGTATTATTGGACTTTGATTAAGAAGTAGTTTTTCTTTCCTTTTTGCAATAAAATGTATTTGCCGGCAAGAAGATTTGATTCGGTAACTTTTGTTTCGGCATCGGTTACCTTTTCTTTGTTCATGGATATTCCTCCACCTTGTACCAAACGACGTAATTCACCTTTGGAAGCGAATACAGGAGCTTTCTCGACGAACAATTCCGAAAAGGCATTTCCTTCGCCTTCCAAATCTGACATTGCGATATCGAATTGAGGTACTCCTTCAAAAACCTGTAACAAAGTCTGTTCATCCAATTTCAATAATGTTTCGGTAGCAGCGTTACCGAACAGTATATTGGAGGCTTCAACCGCTTTTTCGTACTCCTCTTCCGAATGCACCATACAGGTTATTTCTTTAGCTAATCTTTTTTGTAATATTCTCAGGTGCGGAGCTTCTGCATGTTCTTTAATCAATGCGTCGATAGTTTCTTTATCGAGCATCGTGAATATTTTGATGTAGGCCGCTGCATCTTCGTCGCTTACATTTACCCAGAATTGGTAAAATTTGTATGGGGAAGTATAACGCGGGTCGAGCCATACGTTGCCCGATTCGGTTTTCCCGAATTTCGTGCCGTCCGATTTTTTAATTAACGGACAGGTAATGGCGAATGCTTCTCCACCCGTTTTACGCCGTATCAGTTCGGTTCCCGTAGTGATGTTGCCCCATTGGTCGGAACCGCCCATTTGCAGTTTGCAACCGATAGTTTCATATAAAGTCAGATAGTCGAAACCTTGTACGAGTTGGTAAGTGAACTCGGTGAATGACATACCGTCGCCTTCTCCGGAAAAACGTTTTTTTACGGAATCTTTTGCCATCATGTAGTTCACCGTAATCAATTTCCCGATATCGCGGATAAAGCCCAAGAACGATTGTTCTTTCATCCAATCGTAGTTATTTACCATTAAAGCGGCGTTGGGAGCATCGGAATCGAAATCGATAAGTTTGCTGAGTTGAGCTTTCAATGCGGCTTGATTGCGGCGTAATGTTTCTTCGTCTAATAGGTTTCTTTCCAGAGATTTTCCGGAAGGGTCGCCGATCATGCCGGTAGCTCCTCCGACGAGAATGACCGGTTTATGCCCGCAAGCCTGAAAATGTTTTAATATCATAACGCTGACTAAATGCCCGATATGTAGGGAGTCGGCCGTAGGATCGAATCCTATATAGGCGGTAGTCATTTCTTTGTTCAGTTGTTCTTCAGTTCCCGGCATAATATCGTGTATCATGCCGCGCCATTTTAATTCTTCTACAAAATTTGTCATCGAATGATTTGTTGTGTTTATTTTTAGTCTATTGATTTTGTTATTCTCATCGCACAGAAATTAGGTCCGCACATAGCGCAAAATTCATTGTCGCGCCCTACGTCTTTAATCATTTCGAAATGGAATCTTTGTGCCCTTTCCGGGTCGAGTGATAGGTTGAATTGGTCGCGCCAGCGGAAATCGTATCTTGCGCGGCTCATCTGGAGATCGCGGTAAGCTGCCCCGGGATGCCCTTTGGCAATATCGGCAGCATGGGCGGCAAGTTTATAAGTTACCACACCTTCCCGGACATCGTCTTTATTCGGCAGGCTAAGATGTTCTTTGGTCGTTACATAACACAACATCGCAGTTCCGTACCAGGCGATCATGGCGGCTCCGATGGCGGAGGTAATATGGTCGTAACCGGCGCCTATATCTGATACTAACGGGCCTAATGTATAGAAAGGAGCGCCCTGGCACCATTCTATTTGCTTGTCCATATTTTCTTTTATCTTGTGCATCGGCACATGTCCAGGTCCTTCGATAATGACCTGGACATCGTGTTTCCATGCTATACGGGCTAATTCTCCTAAAGTTTCGAGCTCTCCGAACTGTGCATCGTCATTCGCATCGGCAAGGCTTCCGGGACGCAGTCCGTCGCCTAAAGAGAAGGCTATATCGTATTTTTTCATCAATTCGCAAATTTCCTCGAAATGGGTATAAAGGAAATTTTCTTCGTTGTGGATACTCATCCATTTGGCCATGATAGAGCCGCCTCTCGATACGATGCCTGTAACTCTTTTTACTGCAAGGGGAACATGTTTTTTCAGGATACCGGCATGAATGGTAAAGTAATCCACTCCCTGTTCGCATTGTTCTATCAGGGTTTCCTTATATACTTCCCACGACAGTTTAGCTACATTGCCTTTTACTTTTTCCAAGGCTTGATACATCGGTACGGTTCCGACAGGGACCGGGATATTACGTAAAATCGCTTCGCGGGTTTCATGTATGGAGGTGCCTGTCGATAGGTCCATAACGGTATCGGCGCCCCATTTGATAGCCCAAAGGGCTTTTTCTACTTCTTCTTCAATAGAAGAACCCAATGCGGAGTTTCCGATATTGGCATTTATCTTAACTAAGAATTTAGAGCCGATAATCATCGGTTCTGCTTCGGGATGTTTGCAGTTCGCCGGAATGATAGCACGCCCGGCGGCAATTTCTTCCCGTACCATTTCGGGGGTGATTAGGTTTCCTTCCGTTGCGCCTTGGTTTTCCCGGATGGCAACATATTCCATCTCTGGAGTAATGATACCGTGGCGGGCATACCATAGCTGGGTTTTTATCTCTCCTTCTTTTTGCAACCGTGCGTCGATCCACGGTTTACGGATTTTAGGAATGCCTGTTTTTATGTCGGCGGTAAATTCTGTCTCGGTATATGGGCCGGTCGTATCATAAACTGTAACGGATTCCCCGTTTTGCAGGCTGATTTCTTTCATGCCTACTTTTATATCGTGGAGTTTTCCCGTTACATGGATTTTTTTCGCATTTGTTTTTGCTATATCGAATAATTCCTTATCCATAATATTTAGGCTGTTTTCAATAAATTATAATATAATGAGAGATTAAAATGCAAAAACCGGATTTATTCGGATCTCGTCCAGCCATATCTTGATATTCGGCAAAATATAATGAAAGGTGGAAAGTAAGCCGGATTTGTTCGGTTTTTTTATGTTCTGCAAATATAGGTATTTTTTTATATCTTTGCCTCACTTTGTTCCGGGCTCTTTTTCTTCCCGGATGCAAAAGGGAATCAGGTGAGAATCCTGGACAGTCCCGCTGCTGTAAGCCTCTGTACCTTAGGGCAAGATGCCACTGTGAAAATGGGAAGGCGCCCGTAAGGGAGGTAAGTCAGAAAACCTGCAAAGTAAAAAAATATCGGCGATGTACTGCATTGCCTATTGTATTACCGGCTTTCGAGGATAAAGCATGAGTATTGCACGTTCGGTGCTTCTTAAACTCTCCTCCGGCTGTTTAAAAACGGTTTTTATTATGAGGATTTTTTATTGTTTCCTGTTGATGTTCTTTGCTGTTGCATGCGGCGGAACAGGGCAGCAATCGCAATTAAATGCACTCGGTAAAGAAGAGGTGCGTTATGCCAAAGGGTTTACGCTTTCTTATTTCGACGGTTATACGGTAGCGGATGTTGTTAATCCGTGGGATACAACCAAGCTGTTGCACCGTTATATTCTGGTGGATAAAGCTGGGGATTTGCCAGATTCTTTGCCTCAGGGTACGGTCGTAAGGGTTCCTGTAGAAAGGGTGGTGCCTGCTACTTCGGTACATAGTTCGTTATTAAAAGCTTTAGGGTGTGTGGATAATATCGTCGGGGTATGCGATCCGCAATATATTTCTATTCCTGAAATACAGGAAGGGGTGAAAAGTGGGGTTATTGTCGATATAGGAAAATCGTATATGCCCAATGTGGAAAAGTTGGTATTATGCCAGCCGGAAATAATAATTATGTCGCCCTTTGAAAATCAGGGGTATGGAGGTGTAGAGAAAACGGATATTCCCATTGTGGAATGTGCGTCTTATATGGAGTTACAGCCGTTGGGACAAGCCGAATGGATTAAATTCCATGCCGCTTTTTATGGCAAACGAGATTTGGCGGATTCGTTGTTCAATGAAATGGAACAGCGTTACATTGCGGTAAAGGCAATGGCGCACGAAGCGGAAAGCAGACCGGTACTTTTGCCGGAAAAACAGTTCGGGCAGGTTTGGTATGTTCCGGGAGGGGAAAGTTATGCTGCAAATTTATACAAAGATGCCGGAGCTTTTTACCCGTGGGAAGCGGATAGTTCACGCGGTTCGTTGGCACTCTCTTTCGAAGGTGTTTATGATGTGGCTTCCGATGCGGATATATGGTTGATTCGTTATAACGATGCAGAACACGATATGACTTATGAAAGTCTGAAAAACGAAAATCCGTTGTATGAACTATTGAAGCCGTTTAAGGGAAAAAAGGTCTATGTCTGCAATACGGCGAAAGTCCCTTATTATGAAACGGCGCAATTACAACCGGATGTGGTGTTGAAAGATTTGGTGAAGATTCTGCATCCGGAGTTGTTGCCTGATTATACGCCTTATTATTATCATTTAATGACGGAATAATGAAAAGTACGCACCTTTATATCTTGTACGGTGTATTGGCATTGGCGGTAGTATTGCTTTTCGCATCGAATATCCTGTTCGGTTCCGTGTCCATTCCATTTGATGTTTTTGCCGATATCTTGTCGGGCAAAGGGGCGGAACACGAGAAGTGGGGAGTGATTATTACGGCATCGCGTTTTCCTCAGGCCGTAACGGCCTTATTGGCAGGAGCGGCATTGGCTGTCAGCGGGTTGATGCTTCAGACGCTTTTTAATAATCCGTTGGCCGATCCTTCGATTTTGGGAGTGAGTTCGGGTGCGGGATTAGGTGTGGCTTTGGTAATGTTGCTTTTCGGGATTAACGGAGTGCATTTGGGGTTAAGCGGTTATCTTTCGGTCGTTGCCGGGGCAATGGTCGGAGCGATGGTGGTGCTGGGGCTGTTGATTTTATTTTCCATGATAGTTAAAAGCAATGTTATGTTGCTTGTTGTCGGAATAATGGTAGGGTATATCGCCTCATCGGTTATTTCCTTACTGAATTTTTATGCTACGGAGTCGGGAGTAGTTTCTTTTGTGATGTGGGGAATGGGGGATTTTTCGGGCGTTTCGAACCGTAATCTGCTTTATTTTGTCATTTTTATATTGTCGGGGCTTTTTATATCGGTTATGCTTATCAAACCGTTGAATGCGTTATTGCTCGGAGAACGTTATTCCCGTAATTTAGGGGTTAGCCTCACCCGCGCACGGATTATCATTTTACTCGTTACGGGGTTATTAACGGCTATCGTAACGGCATTTTGCGGACCGGTTTCTTTTATCGGATTGGCTGTCCCTCACATTGCACGTTTGCTTTTAGGGTCTTCCAATCATCGGCAATTATTACCCGTCACCGTTTTGCTGGGGGCTGTGGTATCGTTGTTATGCAATTTATTGACGGTGGTAATCGGAAAGGGTACGGTAATTCCTTTGAATGTGATTACGCCGTTAATGGGGGCGCCGGTTATCATATATGTAATTGTCAATAAGAAAAAAATCGCATATTTTAATTAGGATAAAATGGAGAAGGTATTGGATGCGTCCGGGTTGGCATTGGGATATAAGCTCGGAAGAAAGGGGACGAAGGTCGTGCATAAAGGATTGAATCTTGCCTTGCACGCCGGAGAATCGGTTGCGTTATTGGGAGCTAACGGTTCCGGTAAGTCCACGCTTATCAAAACATTGTGCGGTTTTATTCCTTCTCTTGCAGGAACGGTTCTTTTATTGGGAAAGCCTTTGGCGCAATATAGTAAACGGGAGCTTTCCCGTCTTATCGGAGTTGTCCTTACGGAGCGGGTTGCCGACGGGGGATTGACGGTTTGGGATTTGGTATCGCTCGGGCGTTATCCCTATACCGGATTTTTCGGGGTTTTGCAGAAAGAGGATACGATAGCGGTGGAGCGTGCGATGGATATTATCGGTATAAGGGATATGGCAGGACGTTATATTTCCCAGCTGAGTGACGGAGAACGTCAGAAAGCGATGATTGCCAAATGTCTGGCGCAGGAATGTCCGGTTATTATTTTGGATGAACCGACGGCTTTTTTGGATGTCAGAAGCCGGATAGAGATTACGGATATTTTACACCGGTTAGCTATGCAAGAGGGGAAAAGTATTTTGATGTCCACACACGATTTTGAATTGGCTTTGCAGCTTTCCGATACGCTTTGGATATTTCCGAAAGATAGAGAATTCGTTTCGGGAACACCCGAAGATTTGATTTTTTCCGGGGAAATGGATGCGGTTTTCGGTACAGGTACGAATGTTTTTTTCGATAGGAATACAGGAGCATTCAGGGCAAAAAGCGGCGGCGGGACCGATATTTTGACAGAAGGGAGCGGGACAGAACTTTTTTGGTTGAAAAATGCATTGCGAAGAAACGGTTTTTGTCCGGTAGAGGAGTCACCCCGGCCTTTCGGAAAGGTGGTTATTGAATCCGGGATTATTACATTTCATAGGAGAGAATATACTATAAAAGTTGCTTCTTTCGGTGCGTTACTCGATTTATTGAGAGAGTTGAGGAAAGAAACGGTTGAAACGGAGCGTCGATGAGTTTCTGGCGTATATTATCCGTTCCGGTATTGTTTGAAATGGAAATACCGGAACGGATATCGTTTATTTATAATCGGATGGATTTTATTTCATCGTATAGCTTTTCATAAAGCGGAGTAGGGACATGCAGCCGTTTTCCTTCCCGGACGATATAGCCTGTCAATGATTCGAGTTCAGTCGTTTTCCCTTTGTAAAAATCCCGTTGCATGGAAGTAGTCATTCCTGTCGGGGTTTTATGCAGTTTTTCTAAATTATCGGTTTCGATATTGTCGGATATTTCGACTTTCTTGGCTTGGGCTACCGAAAGAAATTCTCTGTATAATTCTTTGATGAGCTCTGAATAATGGGGACTTTGAGTTATTTGTCCGGCAGTGAGGTTATAGCGGGTAGAGAGTGTTGCTAAAGGCGATATATAACTGAATTTGTTCCATACTCGTAATTCGATGTCTTTACGGCAGGACATGGCGATTCCTGCATCCGTACATATTTTTTCAAAAACGGACATGCGGAAATCATTATCGTTTTTTGAACCGAAATAGTAGGATAGCATGGTCCCCTCCTCGCAGATTATTCCCGGAGCGGAGATATATGCCATAATAAATACGCAACCGTCCCATATGGTATGTCCGGGGAGCATCTTTTTTATGGTTTCCGTTCCGTCTACTCCGTTCATAAAAGGCAGAATTACAGTTTCGGGGCCTATTGCGGGAAGAATATTCTTTATTCCGTTTTCTACATCATAGCTTTTGGTGCAGTAAATGATGTAGTCCATCGTACCGCATTCGGCGGCGTTATCTGTTACGAGTGCCGGCTTTGCGGTAAACTTTCCGTTTCTTTTGCTTTGCAGGGTGATTCCGTTCCGTTTAAGAATATCGCCATGTGCTCCGCGAGCAATGAAATACAATTTAACAGGACTTTCCGGAGAGTATCGTCGGGCAAGCATTGCGCCTAAATAACCACCGACTCCTCCGATTCCGATAATCGCTATTTTGATTTCCTTTTCCATATAACGGATTTTTTAATAGAACTTTTAGTCAAAAATAAAAATAAAAACGGGAAAATAAAGTTTTTAATTTTTGAAATGAAAGGCGGTTGAAATTGTAGAGTTTTGGGGAATAGGACTTTGATATACCGGTTTTTCGGTAAAATTCGGTAACGAAAACAAAAGATTTATGAAGTCTCAGATACCGGTATTATTTTTTTGCCTTTCAGAAAAAGCCTATTTATTATTAAATTTGCACGCAATGAATATAGAAGTGTGCGAAAATATAATTAGGGCTTTGATTCCTATGACGACGGCTGTCTGTTTGTTGGGAGCCGTACTTTTGTTATTGTATTCTTCTGATTCCCGTTCGCGCAGGCTTTTGGCTTTTACTATGCTATTATGGGGATTGATATATTTATTTCGGACTTTAGGGTTTACATTTAAGTTTTTTGAACCTGTAAGTTTCGGAGTATTCTCACCCCTTATATTGATCACCGGTAATTTTTATGTAATAGTATTGTTTCCTTATCCGTTGGAGGTGATTCGTCCTGGATGGTTTACGTTGAGGCGGGTGACGCTTTTGTTATTGCCTTATTTGGCAGTCGTGTGCGTTTATGTTTTTGGAATTATTGTTTCAGGACAGCCGCCGGTCAAGTTGTATAACGGTGATGACTTATTGCTTCATATAAGGGAATTCAATGTCTGGTTCCGGTTGGTGATTCTTTTTTCTGTAGTGGGTTACCTCATTTATTTACTTCGGCTTATTTCCCGTTATGAAATTTCTTATCGGCAGTGGTGCGAAGCCAATTATGCCTCTATTGAAAATATGGAAATATCTTGGTTGCGTTATTATGCCATAGGCGTTGCTTGTATCGGTATTCCTTACTTTGGAATGGTCTTTGACGGAAACTTATATTGCAATATAGCTCATAATCTTGTTGTCCAGATTTTTTTTGGAATGGTGCTTTATAAGGGATTATTTCATAAAAATCCTTACTCTGAAAAATTTTTCAGCCGTATGCTTAATGAACAGCAAGCCCGTATTGAAGCTGAAATCGAAGAAAAAGTGCCGGAAATGCGAATCGCTTCCGAAGATTCTTTTTTATGTAAATTACCCGAATATAAAAGTTCCGTGCAACAGTGGTTGGAGGAAAAGAAACCATATTTGCGGCGGGAGTTTAAATTAATGGATGTAGCAGAGGTTTTACCGCTTAATCGTAGTTATCTTTCCAGGGTTTTTAATGAGGGTTTTGGAAAGAGTTTTAGCCAGGTAGTATGCAGTTATCGTTTACAGGAAGCTGAACGGTTGTTAATTATGCAAAAAGAGATTCCAATTAAAGATATAGCCGATCGTTGCGGGTTTTCTTCTCCAGCAGTTTTCTATCGTGTCTTCTCTGAATATCACAAAGGGGTTACTCCTAAGGAGTATCGGCAACAAAATGCTGAACATTAGGAATATAACAGATAAATTTTATTTTTTCACACACCTTTGAGTGTGTTTTTTTATCTTTTATTTTATGGTAGTTTTATCACAAAAAGTAAAAATTACAAATTTTTACTTTTTGTGATATATTTTTTACGATTTGATATCTTTTCCGTAATAGCTAATTGTAACTTTATAATAGCTTTCTTTGGGGATTTTAAAGAAAAAGTCACTTAAAGGCTTGTTGTACCTCGGTTATGGTAGGGTTTTGTTAATGAATAAACGTTGGTTTATGTAGTAGTTAAATCGTTGATTTATATCAACAAATATATAAAATCAATGTTACAATACCAAATAAATACATTACTTGTTTTAAATCAACAATTTACATCAAAAAACTAATTTACGATTCCTTTTACTACACTTTCTGTTTGGGATATAAAGAAAAAACCAACGAATAAACAAGATATGTAAAATATACTAAAATGTTGTTTGTGAGTTAGTTGTTGCAGGAATGGGGTTTATATGTAAAATAATATTACAGTTATTTATCGTTGGGGTTTCCATAGTTCCCATTTATGGAGGAGAGATAGTGGATACCGTGTATGTCTATTATGCTCGCGGAAGTTCGGATATCGATGTCGATATACGTAGGAATAAAGCGGTTCTGGAGGATTTAGCAAACCGTTTGAAGAACGGGCTTTGTGATTCGAATTATCGTCTTTCCCGGATACGGATGACAGGTCATGCTTCTCCTGACGGTGTTAGTAGCTTGAATGTGAAGCTTACAGAAAATCGTGTAATAAAATTACTGGATTATTTAAAAGAAAGAGGAATAACGATTCCAGATACGCTTTTGTCTGTTACCGCACAAGGAATTGATTGGGATGGTCTGGCCACTTTTGTATCGGATACTCCGGCTGTTCCATGTCGGGATGAGGTATTGGAAATTTTGAAAAATGTTCCGGAATGGATTGTTCATGCGGGTAAAGTGGTTGACGGACGAAAGCGCCGTCTTGGAATGTTGCAGGGAGGCGTTCCCTATTATTTTCTTTATCGCCGTGTCTTTCCTGAATTACGTAATGTGTGTATAGAGTTGTTTTATCAGGAAGAAGTTTCGGAAGAAAAAGAAAAGGAAAAACAAACGGAACAGAAACTTCCACGGGATACGGTTATTTGGCATGAGATGGAATTCCGGGGGGATTCCGTACGGGAGCAGGAAGCAAAGGTTTCGTATGACCCTTATTATCTGAAAAGGGAAGATGACGAGGAGTATCGGTTGGCATTGAAAACTAACCTGCTTTACGATGCGATTTTGATGCCGTCATTAGAGGTCGAATACCGTTTTAACAATCGTTGGTCGGCTAATCTTGAAGGCGAAGTAGCCTGGTGGTCGAATAATAGTAAACATAAATATTATCAGATTGCTGTAATCAGTCCGGAAGTGCGTTATTGGTTCTTTGCTCGTAAGCCGTGGCATGGACATTATGTAGGTTTTTTTGCCGGAGGTAGTTGGTACGATTTGGAGAATGGAGGCAGAGGGTATCAGGGGGAGGCCGTTATTACGGGATTCAGTTATGGGTATATGTTTCCTGTAAACCGCAGGCTTTCGTTTGAGGCGAGTGTCGGTTTAGGATTTATGCATACTTCTTATGAGGAGTATCTTCCTATCGACGGGCATTATGTATATCAACGTACGCGGAAGACCGATTATTTAGGCCCGTTGAAATTGAAGTTCGCCTTGGTATGGCGGCTTTGGAGGAAAGGAGGTGAGAGGTGAGCAGATGGATTTTAATAAGTTCGGTTTTGTGCATGATGTTATTATTGACGGGTTGTCGGAAAGACCTTTGTTATAATCACGGGGAACATGCCTTAAAAGTCCGGGTTGACGTCGATGCCGATTATGAACAGGTATGGGAACGGCCGTATGATTACGATTGGAGTGGAAATTGGCTGCCGGACAGGTTCGGCAGGGAATATCATGAATTGTGCCCGGAAAAACCGGACGGAGTGCGGGTAGGGATTTACCATGAGGACGGTTCTTACAGGGAAGATAATTTGGAGGCGAAAGGAGGAATATTGCCTTTGAATACGGGTAACCATTCTCTTCTGTTTTATAATAACGATACGGAATATATCGTGTTTGATGCATTGGAATCGTCTGCTACGGCAATCGTAACGACCCGTACGCGTACCCGGGCTACTTATAATGAGGCACATGACGGAGAACAGACGGTAAATCCTCCGGATATGCTTTACAGAGAGTATGTCGATTCGTTCGACGCAGTCGAAAGTATTGAACCGCATGAATTACCGGTGATGTTGTGCCCGTTAGTCTATACTTATTTGGTGCGTTATAAGTTCGATGCGGGTTTAAATTATGTGGGCATTGCCCGCGGGGCGCTCAGTGGAATGGCCGGTACGGCTTATCTGAAAGATGGCAGGACGGGAGATGATGAGGTTACTTTACTTTACGATTGTACGGTTGAAAAATTCGGGATAGAAGCGGTTGTTACTTCGTTCGGAGTTCCTGGCTATAAAGATGAATCGTATGTTCAGATTGGAACGCAGCGTAATCATCGTTTGAATTTGGAAGTCCGTTTGAAAAACGGGAAAATGATGGATTTTAGTTTCGATGTATCGGGGCAGATGTTAGGACAACCTCGCGGGGGTGTTATTACGGTCGGAGGAATAACGATTTCTGATGAGGACGGAGCCGGAGGCGATTCCGGATTTGATGTAACGGTAGAAGGTTGGGGTGAATATCATGATGAAGTATTGCCCCTGAATTGAAATAAATAAATTTAACTAAATATGAATGAAGGTATGAAAAGAAAAATGATTTTTTCCGCTTTTATGGCGGTGGCTGTAATTACGGCAGGTTGCAGTAAGACGGAAACGACTAAAATTCCGGAAATGGGTACGATTATTTTCGGAAAAACTTTTGTCGGGGCTCCGGTTAAGGCGGCAACGGAAACAACAACGGATGTCCTTCAAGGAAGCGGGGCAGGATTTTATGTTTATGGCGGTTCTGAAGAAAAAACGGATCTTTTTGCAGGAACACATGTAACGTATAATGTGGATAAATGGACGTATGAGGATGTAAGATACTGGATGCCGAACAAAACTTATAAATTTGCTGCTTATGCACCCGATTTGACAGGAGCTTCCGGCGAGATTATTTTTAGTTATGAAAACGGAGATGGAGCATTGACTATTTCTGATTTTGTTGCTAATAAAGACCAGCAGCATGATTTGGTATATGCCGTAGCTACTCCGAAAACCACAAATCCTACTATCGATGCTGATCCGGGTATTGTGGATTTTTCTTTCAAACATATTTTATCGAAAGTGCTTTTAAAATTTGAAAAAGGGACAGGGTTTGCTGATAATGTAAAATTGGTGATTTCCAATCTGAAGGTTTATGGCATGAATTCAAAAGCTACTTATAACGGTACGACATGGACAAGTCAGGCAAAACCTGTTGAGGAAGGAAATGCCTTTACCTGGAGTTCTGTTACAGAAAGTGGAAATGTCCCGACTTCTGAAGCGCTTTATTTGATTCCGCAAAATAGTGCAACGGTAAATATTTCGTTCGATGTGGCATTGGATGACGGGCAAGGTACTACTGCTTCGGAGTCGAAAACAGGAACGATTACAGCCACATGGGAATCAGATAATGTATATACTTATACCGCTACAATTAACTCTACAGACCTTACCAATACTTATCCGATTAATTTCAACGGAACTGTTAAGGGTTGGACTGGGCAGGATAATACAGGGGATGTTACGGTTCAATAATGAAGTAACGGTGATATTGTTTTCGAAAATGGAGAAGTTCCTATTTCGGTTGCAAAGGGGTGATGCCCTTTGCGACCGCTAATTCAGAAAGTACAGAAAAGAGGGTTTGTCATGCGGATATGTTTATTGCAAAATATTGTTTTGTCAGCTTTATTGGGGATTGTCGCAGGATGTGCAAAGACGACGGATATGCCGGTAATTACGGATATTCCTATCGGATTCGATAATCCTGTTACCCGTGCTTCGGTGAGTTCTTTAGGGGCGGCAGGCGATAAATTTGCTGTATGGGGAGAATGTACGAACGGGGGCGAAACGAAAGAGCTTTTCAGAGGCGAAGTCGTTACTTGCGATGGCAATGCTTGGAGTTATGATAATATTAAATATTGGCTCGACGGTGCAGGTTATGTTTTTAATGCGGTTTATCCTTATGATGTACAGGGGGTAACTCCGGATGATAACGGTTATCTGGATATTGTGAATTTCGATGCTTCCGAATCAAGGGATTTGATGCTTGCCCGAAATACCGTTTCGTACAGTGTACAGGAAGGAGCTAAAACGGTGGAACTCTCTTTTAGGCATCTGTTATCGAAAGTGGTTTTTATAGGGAAAAAAGATGCGGCTTTGGGGGATATTCCTTTGACAGTTACTTCCGTGAAATTTTACGGTATGCCGAAAATAGGGTCGTATAAAGGAAGTAACGAAAGTTGGTCGTTATTAGATGCTTCCGTAACCGATTCGTCGGGTCCTTTTGCTTCGGGAAACGGGAATGTGGCTATTCCGGTTGAAGGGGTTTCCTTATTGGGAGATATATTGATTCATCCGCAAACGGTCAGAGGAGATTCTTTTAAAATAGAGATCAGTTATATGGTCGGAGATGGCGGAGGAACAGGAGCCGTATCGGAATATACGCATACTGTTACGCTTGCGCCTACCGTAGCAACGATTCCGCAATGGGAAGAAGCGGAGAGTTATCGTTATACGCTTACATTGTCGGGGGATGATTACATCCTTTTCGGAGTGCCGGAGGTTATTCCGTGGAATAGTGCTTCGGGAGGATTTATAACAATCAGTTAGTTTAGAATCGTAGGAGTGTTATGAATCCGAAAGTCATATATTTATGGGTAGTGCTTACAACGCTTGTTTCGTGTGGGAAAAAAGATTATGTCCCTTCGGTAGGGGTTTCCGGCGAGACGATTCGTTTCGGTATGCCGGGAGTTGTAATAGAAGCGGAAAATAAAATGCGGGCATCGGGGCCGGTCAATGTGTTTCCCTCCAATACTTCATTCGGGGTATTGGGATATTGTCTTGCCAATACAGGGGATTCCAATAATGAACTCGATATGAATACCGGTTCTGTCGAATGGGGTACGAAAGCACCGCGCAGCACTCCTCATTTGTTTTATAAAACCGAAATAAAATATAATGGTGCAGGCTGTTATTATACGGGAGAACAAAAACGGTGGTATGAACCTGAGAATTTCCTTTACACTTTTTTTGCTTACTATCCTTACGCAGGCGATTATTATACGGTTACACCAACCAGCCAGGATGGCATGGGGATTCCCAAACTTAAATTTTCCATGCCGTTCGATACTGAGGATGTCGAAATCCCGTTGGAGGTAGGCGATATTCCTGATGCGATGTTGGCAGCTTCGGTGGATGTAATGCGAGGAGATGGCCATGTTTATTTGGAATTCAATCATTTATTGACAGGGTTGAATTTTGAAGCGAATAATTATAATGAGGAGAAAGAATTGGTCATTCATGGGTTGCGGATGAAAGGAGAATTTTATAAAACGATAGAAGTTACTCTGGGAGGTGGATATGCCTATTCG
>DVIX01000024.1 GCA_018710935.1 Candidatus Avirikenella pullistercoris
TCTTTTTCACTTCGGGCAATCCGTATTCGGGAACGTCTTTTCCCGCCGAGTTCCAAGGTATAACTCAATTCGGCATCGATACCGTAACCCATTTGCAGGTTCCAGTTTTGGTTATTCGAATAACTGACCGATAATTCCGGGTCTGGAAAAACTTTGGAAGCTTTTATATTTGCTTCGGCAATATCTACGTTATATTTTTCGGCTAAATATTCTATGTTGCACTCTTTGACATTGTTTAAATATTTAGCGAATGTCAGGATTTTTTCTTCTTGTGCATGAACGATTGTGCCCATAATACAGAAGATAAATAATATAGTGAGTTTTAAAAATTTCATTTTATCGGTTATTTATCGGTTGTTTTATTCATGTTTCGTTTCTCTAATATGTAATAGAGTGCCGGTAATATGTAAAGGATAAGAATCGTTCCGAATAACAGTCCATAAACGATTACGGTAGCTAACGGACGTTGTACGTCGGAACCGATACCGGTGGAAAGGGAAGCCGGCAATAATCCTAAAACCGCTACTGTCGCTGTCATTAATACCGGGCGTAATCTGTGGGAAGAACCGGATATAACCGCTTCCTTCAGTTCTGTTCCCCGTTTCCGTAATATATTGATATGGGAAATCATGATAACGCCGTTTTGAATGAATACTCCGAAAAGGGCGATGAATCCTACGGCGGACGATACATTAAAGGTCATGCCTCTTACGACTAAGGCAAGCATCCCTCCGAAAATTGCGAGCGGAAGCATTCCGATTAATAGCCCGGCTTGGCGGAATTTCCCGAATGTGAAGAACAATAATAGGAACATTACAGCGAGTGTGATGGGCATAATTACTGCCAAGCGGCCGAATGCTCGGTTTTGGTTTTCCAATTGTCCTGCCCAATGCAGATGAAATGCAGTGTGGTCGTAATTAATTTGTTCTTCTATCTTTTTTTGAGCTTCATTGACAAAAGAGGTTAGGTCTCTGCCCCGCAGATTCATACGTACAGTAGTGAAACGTTGGTTCATTTCCCGTGAAATCATACTCGGTCCCGTCGTCGTTTTTACGTCTGCTACTGCCGAAAGAGGAATCATGGCCCCCGATGCGGAAGTGAGCATCAATGCGCCTATTTTTTCAGGAGTATCGCGGGACTGTTCGTTGTAACGGCAGATTACGTCGTAAACTTTGCTTCCGATAAATACCTGGGAAATAGCTTTCCCTCCGATAGCTACTTCTATCAGTTCGACTACATCGGAAACGTTCAGTCCGTATTGAGCGATTTTGTCACGATCGGCAACGATCTGAAGCTGGGGAAGAAACGGTTCTTCCATAATTCCAACATCGGCTACTCCTTTTACGCCGCTTACTACTTTTTGTACCTCTTCGGCAATTCGGCGGCTTTCGGTAAGATCTTCTCCATAAATTTTTATAGCCAGGTCGCTATGTGCTCCTGCAATCTGGTCCATTACCATGTCTATAATCGGCTGGGAAAATCCAGCGCTGTATCCAGGCATTGTTTCTATAACGGCTGCCATATCTGCAATCAGTTCTGATTTTTTACGGCCGTTTTCCCATTCATTGTATGGTTTCAATCCTATCATGACTTCGATATGGGAGAATGAGAACGGGCATACGCCTTCGTCGTCGCGTCCTGTTTGCGTCATTACGTAAGTTACTTCATCGAAGTTTTTGAGTTTTTCTCTGAGTGCAGTTGCCATTTCGGACGATTTCTCAAGCGACATTCCGGGAGGGAGTTGTACTTGTATCCAGATACTGCCTTCATCGAGAGCCGGTAAAAAGTCTTTCCCTACATAGCTCGAAAGTCCTATGACAGCGATTAATACGGCAGAGATGGGGGCGATTAGTTTTTTAGGAGCAGCGATGATTCTGGATGTTTGCCGTTTATACATTTCCGTCAAACGTTCCAGCCAACGGTTATGATATACTTTCTGAGGTTTTCGATATACGGTAAAAGCTAAACCGGGAATTAGAAACATTGCGGAGGCTAAAGCTCCTACAAGGGCGAAACATAGGGTAAATGCCATTGGGGTAAACAGTTTCTGCTCTACCCGGTCGAATGCGAATAAAGGCAGATAGGCTACGATAATGATCAGTGTAGCGAACAATATCGGTTTGGCTACTTCGGCAGCGCGTTTCGCTATACCTGATTCTGTCAGTGCTTCTTGCGGGTTGTCTTCCCTCTTTTTCAAGATAGTTTCCATCATTACGATAGTTCCGTCCACGATAATACCGAAGTCGATTGCCCCCAAAGAGAGCAGATTAGCGGGAATGTCCGTTAACCACATTAATATAAAGGCGAACAGCAATGAAACGGGTATTGTAATGGTAGCGAGTAATGCACCTTTCGGACTGCCGAGAAATATTATCAATATTCCGATGACCAATAAAATACCGAATGAAAGAGTATGTGAAATGGTATTCAGGGTAGCATTTACCAATTCTGTCCGGTCGTAGAATGTATGTATTTCTACCCCTTTGGGTAAAATATTATCGTTAAGGTCTTCTACGGCGAGTTTTATCTCTTTGAGTACTTGGGAAGGATTTTCATAACGCAGTAACTGTACCATTCCCTGAACACCGTCTTCATAGTCGATGGTTTTATCGACATAGCCCATAATGCCTTTACGTTCAAGGTTTCCGTATTTCAGTTCTCCTAAATCTTTTATATATACGGGAGTTCCGTTTACCGTTTTGACAACGATGTTCCCCATATCTTCCAGGTCCCGGACAAGACCTACGCCACGCACGACATAACTGAGATCACCTCGAATAAGCGTACTGCCTCCTGCATTGGAGTTGTTCTGTTCGATGGATTCGGTGATATCGTTGAGGGACAGGTTGTATTTGGTCAGTTTATTGGGGTCTATCTCTATTTGGAACTGGGTAGTGATTCCTCCGAAATTGGATACGTCGGCAATGCCGTCTATTTGTCTTAGACGGGGAATAATGGTCCAAAGGTTCAGTTCGGTAAGTTCTCGTAAACTTCTGTCGCCTGTAACGACGTACCTGTAAATCTCTCCGGTGGGAGATGTAAGCGGGTCGAGTCCGGGTTTGGCATCGAAAGGTAATTCGATATCATTTATGCGTTCCATTACCCGTTGGCGTGCCCAATAATCGTCTATGCCATCTTCAAAGACAAGAGTGATTTTCGATATTCCGAAGAAGTTTTTGCTTCGCATTACTTTGAGTCCCGGAATACCGTTGAGTTCCCTTTCGAGCGGAATCGTTATTTGTTGTTCTATTTCTGTTACGGCGAGTCCCGGTACTTGGGTGGCTACACCGACAGAAACGTCGGCAATATCGGGGTAGGCATCTATGGCGAGTTGGTTCCATGCGTAAATACCGATGCCGGATAACAAAACAAATACCGTCAGCATTAACCAGCGGCGGCGGATTAAGGTTTGCATCAATTTTTCCATGGCTACATATTTAAAAAGATTCCACCCTTCGTTACAATGTTTTCTCCTTCGGTTATTCCTTCGGTAATGCGTACTTCGGCCGTATTTATGGTTTCGGTTTTCACTTTACGGCGGATATACCTGCCTTCGGATATTTCTATCAGGACATAGTCGTTATCCTCTTCTTGCATGATAGCAGTTGCCGGTAGAACGATAGCTTGAATCGGAGAACTTAAGAAATGGGTTTCACAGAACATTCCCAGTTTCAATTCTCTGTCAGTATTGTCGCATTCTACGATTACTTCGAGAGAGCGGGTTTCTTCATCCAGCATTTCGCCTATATAATGGATAGTACCCCAGATAATTTTGTCGGGGTGGGCATCGGTATATATTTCTACCCGGTCGCCGTTTTTTATTGCACCGAAATATTTTTCCTTAACGAGTGCGGAAATCCATACGTGCGATAAATCTGCTACTATGGCTTGGGGTTCTGTGTCTTCCTGGACATAGTCGCCGATGGTTATATTGCATTTTACGATTTCTCCAGGGATGGGTGAAACGACTTTCAGAGTTTGCCCCATTTGAAGTGCTGTTTCGTCTATATTGAATATTTGCAGAGTAGCTTTTGCCTGTTTATATTCTTGTTCGGCAATATTGGCTTCGTTTCGGGCAGTTTCCAAATCTTTTTGCGAGGCTACCCCGTTTGCAGCCAACTCTTTTTGCCGTAAATAATTTTTTTGTGCTAAATCATTGGCTGATTGAGCAGCGAAATAGGCTTTACTCGCTTCGTAAAAATCGGAAGAGCTGAGTTCGAAGATCGGAACCCCGGAATTTACGTTTTGGCCTAATTGAACGAAAGATTTGGTTATGCGTCCTGCAAACGGAGCAGCTATTTCTGCAAACTTACCTGAAACAGGACGGACTGTCCCGACTGTCTTGAATTCAGAGGAATAATCTTTCAGAGATGCTTTCTGAACGGACATTTGTGTCAATACCGGTGAGTTTTCATTGATGATAATAGTATCGCCTTGGTACTGAATGTCGGGATTTTCATTTGTGTTCTTATTTTGTTGGCATGCCGCGAAAGAAAAGCATAGGCATAACGATATGAAGATTTGCTTCATTGATATAATAATTTAGAATTGTGGAATAAATAATATGGATCAGCTTATCATGCTATGAAGCATAATGAACCTGGGATATACAGATAAATCCTTATTCTTCTGGTCGTTATAAAATAATGGAAACAGGAGAAATAGGTTAAATGTATTTAAAATAGTGCTTTAAATTGAAGCGGGAGGTGCCCGTAAAGAACAATAAAAAATATTCCTTGAAACAATCTTTTTTGAAAAAAAGATAAAAAAGATGTTTTTAGGTGATAGAAAAACTCCTAAACCGGCAAAGGCTAAAATGGCTGCACAAGATTGGAGTACCGAAAGGGCTGAGATGAGTGTCAGTTCGCTTACGGAATGTGTTCCTGTCTGAACATGGCCTTTCCCGTAAAAGTGGGAATGGACGATTGTAACGCCATTGATGATATGCCCATGGTAAAAAAAGCAGATATTCGCATAATAAAATGCAAATATTGCCATTAAGGTTATCCCTATAAGCCGTTTGAATTTTTGTGGCATTACATTTATCCCAACTTCTGGTTTCAAAGATAGTTTTTATTTTGAAAAAATCTATATTTTTCAAAATTTCTTAGATAATGAAATTTTTTCAGTAAAATAATTTTATAAATGTAAGCTGGTACGATAATAGTTTGGAAGATGATTTGTGTTTTTATAAAAACTCATTAATTTTAAGTAATGAAGAATTGACATAATATGAGGAGGAAATGAATATGAAAGTTTTATTGATTAATGGTAGTCCCAAAAAGAACGGGAATACTTATACGGCTTTATCCGAGGTCGCTTCAGCATTGGATGCGAACGGGATTGCAACGGAGATTGTTTCTATTGGTACGAAGGCTGTACAGGGATGTATTGCTTGTAATAAATGTGTGGAATTAGGCAGGTGTATATTTAAGGACAACCTTTACAATACGCTTAGGGATAAACTTGGTACGGCGGATGGCTTGATAATCGGTTCTCCGACTTATTATGCAGGGCCTAATGGTTCGTTATGTGCGTTATTGGACCGTTTGTTTTATTCGTGCGGTGCTTTGTTACGGTATAAACCGGCTGCTGCAGTAGCTGTTTGTCGGCGAGGCGGTGCGGCATCTACTTTTGACAGGTTGAATAAATATTTTACTATCAGTAATATGCCGGTAGTGTCATCCCAATACTGGAACGATGTCCGTGGGAGGTTGCCGGGAGAGGTGTTGCAAGATGGAGAGGGACTCCAGACAATGCGGGTATTGGGAAATAATATGGCGTGGATGCTTAAGAATCTGAAAAACGGAGGAGAGGTTATTCCGGAAGCCGAACCTCGTATTGCAACTAATTTTATCCGATGAAAATTTAATTTTTTATTGAAAACAGACGGACGATAAAAGTGTCCCGAAAGTTCTGACCGACTTTCGGGACACTTTGTTTTATAGCGTTTCTGGTGCTGGTTAGTAAGTAATGTGTAAAACGGTGTGTGAAATCTGATGATAAAAGGGTTTATTTTCAGGAGAGAGTCGGAATTCGGAGGATTGTGCAACTATAAATGTTTTCAGAAAGTATGATTTTTTATGTAAATGGTTTAATTATTATGTGGGATTCCTGTTTTTTTTAATCGGGTGAAAAATTTTCGTATAGGTAGGTATTGCTATATCTGCATGTATAGTGTTTTTATTCAGTGTGTTATCTGATAAAAAATTTCATAAGGCGTTATATGTCGGTATTATTCAGGGTATAATTACCTAAAAAGTGGGATTGATGGGTCTTTGGAGAAGAAATATTTTTGCAACGTAAAAATTAAAAGCTTATGGAATTTTTTAAAATAATCAGACTATTTGTGTTTACGGTTATTGGTTCCGCTTTGGCTGTTACAGCGGCGGCGCAGGACCGTTTCGATGTTTCGGGTGTGGTTGTCGATTCAATCAGCGGTAAACCTCTCCAAGGGGTTTATGTGACGACGGGCAATGAAGGCGGTCAAAGCGACCGGGATGGACATTTCGTTATAAAAGACGTTCCCAGAGGTCTTCATCATCTTATGACTATGTATTATACGGATTATAAAATGGCAGTGGTGGATGTGACGGTTGAAAACAGTAATCTCACGGATATAAAGATACTTATGCAACCTGAGTTGATCACTATCGACGATGTGGTGGTTACAGGTACTCGTACAGAGAAACGCCTGGCCGATGTACCGGTATTGACGACGTTGATTAAATCTCAGGAAATGCGGAAATCCGGTTCTACTTCGTTGCTCGAATCTTTACAGGATAATATTCCAGGGATTGTTTTCTCTCCTAACGGTATGGGGAATAATATGCGGATTAAGGGGTTGAGCAGCCGTTATGTGTTGTTTCTTGTGGATGGAGAACGGATGGTTTCGGAAGGTGCTGGCGGGAATGTCAATTTCGATCAAATAGATGTCAATAATATAGAACGAATCGAAGTTATCAACGGGGCTTCGTCTGCTCTTTACGGTTCGAATGCAGTAGGGGCGGTGATCAATATTATTACGAAACAACCTGTCCATAAATTTGAAGCGGGGGTTACTGCGAGTTGGCAGAATTATAACACATGGAAAGCACGTGCCGATGTCGGATCGAATTTAGAAAGATTCTCGGTACGGGCAGGTGGTTTCCGTAACAGTTCCGACGGTTATAATAAAGAAAACGGGGCATATGCAGCCAAATACGAAGATTACGGCGGAGACCTTAAATTGGGATTTAAACCCGGTAAAAGCGGACGGTTCAATATCAGTTTTACCGGGCGTTATTATCAACATGAAACCTTTAATCCCGAAGGCAGTATGAATACGACTCACACTTTTACCCAGACGGTAGCAGGAGTATTGAGTGGAGATATGACTTCGCTGAATGGGCGCAATAACTTGAAAGCGAGTGTGAGTTACGATAAGTATTTTGATTTTGATATCCTGGAACGCAAAAATAACCGGAAAGATAAAGACAATACCGCCGGATATACGTCGGCTCGTTTGCTCGACACTTATAAAGCAGCGGAAAAATGGGAAATTATCGGGGGATTTGAATATAATCATGAAACGGTCTTTTCAAAAACGAATCTCGGTGCGAATCCTACCGATAAAAGTTTAGATGATGCCAATCTTTTTGCGCAAGTGGAATATGACCCGATTGAGAATCTGGATATTGTGGCGGGGGCGCGTTATACCCATCACTCTTCGTTCGGCAGTGCGTTTACTCCGAAACTCTCTATTATGTACGATGTGGCCGGTTTTAAGTTCCGGGGAGGTATAGGTACAGCATTTCGTGCCCCCAGTGTAAAAGAGCTTTATTATGATTTCGACCATCAGGGAATGTTCTGGGTTTATGGTAATCCTGACCTTAAAGCAGAAAAAGGCCTTTATAGCTCGTTATCTGCAGAATATACAAAAGGAACTTTCAATGCATCCGTTTCTGGATATTATAACAATATCGACAATAAGATTACTCAGTACGATGTAGTTAATCCGGAAAGCGGTAATGAAAAATATTACAAAAATGTCAGCAGTGCCACTCTTGCAGGTGTAGATGTTAGCGCTACTTATACGTTGTTTCGTCAGGTAACTTTCCGTGCTAATTACAGTTTTTGCGATGCTCGTGATAACTCTACCGGTTTGCAGCTCGAAAGTAATGTAAAACACAGTGGAACGGTGTCGGTAACATGGAATGGCAATATTGCACGCAGCCCTTTTTCTTTGCAAATGGCAGGCCGGTTCAATTCTCCCAAGCTTTATCAAAGCCAGGAGACTGTGGACGGAACGGTGACTACGGTTCGGGAACAGTCTAAACGTTACAATATTTGGAAAGTCGTACTGGTTAAACCGTTCCGGATAAATAAACATACGATTGAAGGGACCTTTAAGGTCGATAACCTTTTTGGGTTCACGGATAAATCGTTTGTGGATCCGGGGCGTCAATATATGGTTGGGTTAAGGTATAATTTTAAGTAAATCGTAAATAAATTTTTAGTAG
>DVIX01000025.1 GCA_018710935.1 Candidatus Avirikenella pullistercoris
TTTTATTAAAAAAATCTGCAAAAACCCGAACAGTTCCAAACGCCCCAGCAACATAGCAAAAGCACATATCAATTTACCTGCTACAGGCAAATCGGAAAAATTTCCCAATGAACTCACTTCCCCGAATCCAGGCCCTACATTTCCCAAACAGGCAACCATCGCACTAAAACTGGTCATCAGGTCTATCCCCATTCCGGTAAGCATCAAAGCTCCTACAAACAAGACAAAAAGATACAATGTGATAAACACAGATACCGACCGGACAACATCGTCATTTACCGGGACATTATCCATTTTAACCCTTACAATGGCATTCGGATGCTGCATTTGTAAAATACGGGTACGGAAAATTTTAAATAACATCAATACCCGGTCGCTTTTAATCCCCCCGGAGGTAGACCCTGCACAGGCACACTGCAAAGAAAAAAAGATAAGTATCAAGATGGAAAAAGCAGGCCACGACGCCGTATCGACTGTTGCAAACCCTGTAGTGGAGGTCACTGCCGCTAATTGGAAAAACGCATACCTGACTGCTGAAACCAACGAATAGGTATCGGTCGCCCATAAGTTAACCGTCAAAAGCAAAGAGGCTACCACTATACTGAAAAAATAATAACGGGCAACCTCAGAACGAAAAATATTATTTCTCTTACTGGTAATACTGGTAAAAAGCAATCCGAAATGAAACCCGGACAGCACCATAAAAACAGTAATGATTATCTCTATCCAGACATTATTATAATAAGCGATACTCAGATTTTTCGTACTGAAACCTCCCGTAGCGACAGTAGAGAAAGAGTGATTTACCGCATCAAACCAATTCATCCCCGCAATTTTAAGAAACATGGTTTCCGTCGTAATTAGAAATACGTAAACCACCAACACCACCCTCATCGTTTTCTGAATACGATACCTGTAATTATCTTTTGCTAAAGAAGATATTTCCAGATTCGTAAGCGACATTTTTGTTCTGCTCATGGCAGGCATCAACGCCAATGCGAAAAGAATAATCCCCGCACCTCCTATCAAATGGGTACAAGAACGCCAAAACAACAATCCTTTAGGTAAAGCCTCCACATCCTGCAACACCGTTCCCCCCGTAGTCGTAAACCCCGAAACGCTCTCAAAACAAGCGTTCACGAAATTAAACTCCCCTCCCCACAATATATAAGGCAACATTCCGACGATACAGGACATAACCCATGCCGACACCACAATCACATAACTTTCCTTATTCAGCAACGTAGTATCGGAAGAGACAAAAATCAGAGGGAAAACCCCCATCACAGCCGTCAGAACAAAACTCAGCAATAAAGGGAAAAAGCCCGTATCCATCCCGTTCACAAAAGAGACTATTGCTGAAATAAGCATAAAAAACGCATTCAGCAATAATACCATCCCTACATATCGTAAAACAACATAAGGCCTCATACCCTCTCTTTTCTAAATCTTATAAATCCGCATACTTTTATGCCTTCCCGTCATCCGGATTATTTTTTTTCACTTTTAAACGCAATAATAATTGCTCTATATACTCCTTCAGCATAAACACCTCGTCCTTGCCCGCTACCTGCACATTGAATGGGACACGCATAGTAAGATAATTCTTCAAACCCTTGGTAATCTGTACCACCGGTTTTATATAATACATATCTATCAGCAGGAAGAAAACGATAATTATCACTATTGCCGTAGCAAGCGCAACAATCCCCTGCATTATAGCCCGATACGCATTGTTTTTCATTTTCGCTGTTTCTTCCACTACATTCTGCTGGGTAGAACGCATGAAATTCTTTACCGTAACGACAAATGCACTGTAACTTTCCTTATAAGCAGCAAAATACCAATCGACAGGACTTTGTTCTCTCCCGTTTTCAAAATTACGGATAGTATCGATATAGTCATTTTTCTCCTTCAATAATTTTTCCAGCCCTTCATTTTGGGGAAATCCTTCTTCTACCTGTTTCCCTATATTATTCAGGTTATCCATGTAAATATTGCTGTTCCTGACAAAAGCAGCCGTATCGCTGTCATTGATATATTTTAAGACAACATTATCCTGATTACTGATAACATCCAACATTTCATTCGATAACACCACACTTTTCGCTCCCACGTCTACAATTTTCTGAATAATATCATTCAGCCGTGCCAATTCAAAATAAGAGATAATGCCTGCCAGAAAAAGCAAACCGGCCAATGCAATAAAACCCAATTTTATTCTCTTTCGTATTCCCACCTTACTAAATTTTCGTTGTATCCAGACAAATCATATTACCGGTTCTTAACCCGGCAAACCATTATCCGCCCATGTAAAACAGGAGCTTCTGCAAATGTCAAACAAAGATATAAATTCTTTGTCTTTTTCTTGCAATATTCAAAAATATGATGTAGGTTTGAAAACTTTTATTCACAAATCATTCATTAACATTTATCATTTATGGAAGGTGACCCGAATAAACGGACACAAATCATCAATACCCTTAATACTAAATCAGTAACCAAACAAGAAGTTTACAACAACACTTTTGAAGTGTTCAACATGCTGAAGGACATTTTGCATGAGATGTCCGGGGAAATCAACGAAACAATCGCCAATGCCCGGTTAGTAAAAGTAGAATACCGCGACCGAGGAAAATTCGAGGCCCAAATACAGATTGCCGGAGATATGCTGATATTCAGCATGCACACGAACATTTTCGAATTCAACAGGGAGCACTCCATCTGGCAGAACCCCTATACGAAACAGGACGTAAAAAACAGTTATTGCGGCATTATCAATATATACGACTTTTTAGCCGATTCTTTCAAATATAACCGCTCTTCTGACGAAGGCTACCTGATCGGCCGTATCTTTATCAACCGGGAACGTCAGTTCTTCGTAGAAGGAAAACGTCAGGAGACATACAGCCACGAAACTTTCGGCACACGCACTATCAACAAAGAACACCTGACCAATATCATTGAGACGGCTATCCTTTATGCTATCGATTTCGATTTATTAGTTCCGCCTTACGATACGCTGAAAATCGTTGCAGTAGAACAAATGAATACCAAAATAGAAAATTCAAAGATACAGACCGGGAAACGGTTAGGTTATAAATTCAATTCCGACGACGTATAAAGAATATACCTTCGATATAAAGGAAAAGCCCGGAATATCCGGGCTTTTCAATTACATATATTCAGCAACGATATCGAGCAATTTTTTCGGAGGCCGCGCAGCCCGTTTCGTAACACTATTCATAAAAGCAAGAGTTACCCGCCCGGTAGTTATCAGTTCGCCTGTCTGGCGGAACACCTCGAAATAAAAAGTAATTTTCGCAGAAGGCATCTCTTTCAGAGTAGTACGTATAGTAAGCACATCGTCGTAATAAGCCGGATTTTTATAATCGACCGTCACATTAAGGACCGGAAGCATAATCCCTTCCTCTTCTATTTCAAGGTTAGAAATCCCAAGCGACCGGATAAATTCCGTACGGGCTACATCGAAATAAGCAACATAATGTTCATGATATAAAAATCCCATTCTGTCCACCTCTCCGTATCTTACCCGTATTTGCGTATCCCTCGTTATCATAATTCAAACTTTATAAATATTTATAAAATTCCCGGAGAAATAATAATCCTCCGGGAAACCTTGCGTATATATTATTGCTTATCCTATTCTTGCCGGCTATAATTAGGCGCTTCTCTGGTAATCGTTACATCATGCGGATGGCTCTCCATAATACCGGAGTTCGTAATCCTTATAAAACGGGCATTTTTAAGCGCAGCTATATCGGGCGCCCCACAATATCCCATTCCGGCTCTCAATCCTCCGATAATTTGATAAACCACTTCCGATAATAATCCCTTATACGGAACTCGTGCCGCGATCCCTTCCGGAACAAGTTTTTTAATATCATCTTCCATATCCTGGAAATAACGGTCTTTAGAACCTTTCTGCATTGCTTCCAAAGATCCCATTCCCCTATACGATTTGAACTTACGCCCGTTATAAATAATCGTTTCTCCCGGAGATTCTTCCACACCGGCAAACATCGATCCTGCCATTACGGAATCTGCCCCGGCAGCTATCGCTTTCACAATATCTCCCGTATAACGAATACCTCCGTCGGCAATTACAGGAACCCCCGTTCCTTTCAACGCCTTTGCCACATCGTAAACAGCACTCAACTGAGGCACACCCACTCCTGCTATTACACGCGTAGTACAAATAGATCCCGGACCGATACCTACCTTTATCCCGTCAGCTCCGGCCTCTACCAGCATCAAAGCCGCTTCGCCCGTAGCCACATTTCCCACAACAACATCCAAATTGGGATATTTTGCCTTCACTTTCCGCAACATATCCACCACATAAACGGAGTGTCCGTGAGCCGTATCGATAACGATAGCGTCTACCTGAGCCTCATAAAGGGCAGCAACACGTTCCAACGTATCATGGGTAACCCCTACTCCGGCAGCCACTCTCAAACGGCCTTTATCGTCTTTGCTTGCATTAGGATTGTCTTTTACTTTCGTAATATCCTTATAAGTAATCAATCCTACTAAATTTCCTTCCCTATCTACGACAGGAAGTTTCTCGATTTTATTCTTAAGCAGTAACGACGCCGCATTAGCGATATCCGCATTTTGTGTGGTAACCAACCCTTCGCTGGTCATCACTTCCGAAACCGGTTTATTCATTTCCGTCTGGAAACGAAGGTCACGGTTCGTTACGATACCGATCAAACGAGTTCCTTTTACGACAGGAATACCGCCTATTTTATTCTCTTTCATCAGAGCGAGAGCATCCCCGACCGTACTGTCCGGAGAAATTGTGATAGGATCGTATATCATCCCGTTCTCAGCCCGTTTCACTTTTCTTACCTGCGCAGCCTGTTCTTCAATGCTCATATTCTTATGAATCACGCCTATCCCTCCCTCACGGGCTATCGCAATAGCCATTTCAAACTCCGTAACAGTATCCATCGCAGCCGACACCACCGGAGTATTAATTTTCACATTCCTTGAAAAACGGGAAGAAATATTCACCTCACGCGGCAACACTTCCGAGTAAGCCGGAATGAGTAGGACATCATCGTATGTCAGTCCTTCTGTCTGGATTTTATCGTCTATGAATGACATGGCTACAAAGATTTAAATTTTGGCAAAGGTAATAAAATATAATGAAAGAGCGAAACAGAAATCCCATCAATTTCCATTTTACTCCATTAAAATAACTTATGTTTTTTCACATCCGGAACCCGTAACCCGCAAAACAATCGACTGTCGAATATTTTATTCAACAGGATTATCCGAACAGGCATGAATTATATTTCTTTTTCCGAAAACTAGAATCTCATAAAAAAACAAACTTTTCCCGGTCAAATCCGTCCGACAAACTTTATCTGCATATATTCTTTTTCTACAAAATTTTCCCATAACGGAGAAACGACCTTCACCCTCTCATCTTCTCCGATTTCCACAATAGCTTCGGCACCCCGTTCTTTCTTCCTGTAATCATCCACTATTTCGACCTGATATTTCCCTTTCGGAGGAATCAATTTTAAAGATTCCGTTATTTGTAAAAAACCCTCGGTATCAATCGGAGAAAAAAAGAAATAAGGATATTCCAGAAATTTATTGGCCGTTTCGATATCTCCCCGTTGCAAAGCAGCCCGGATAGTCGTGGAACTTATTTTTTCCTTATCTATATCATGTTTAGGAATTTCTATCACATCGAATCCTGCCTGTAACCCCAATCGTTGCAATTTCTGAAAATTACCGTCCCGGTTATGCCCGAAATGATGATTGTAACCTACCACCACTGCTTTTGCATGCAACTGTCCGACCAAAACCTCTTTCACAAAATCTTCATAAGATATCCGGCTGAACGCCTCCGTAAACTCCAATTCCACCAAATGCCCCACACCGCATCGTTCTATCAGAAATTCTTTCTCTTCCAATGAATTCAATAACCGGAAATTCGCCGTATCGAGATTCAAGACTTTACGGGGATGAGGAAACAATGTTACTATAACCGTTTCTCCCCCTGTTTCTTCCGCTTTTGCCTTCAATGAATCGATAATTGCCCGGTGCCCGAAATGAACACCGTCAAAAGAACCGATCGTTACCACCGCATTTTTTACCGCCAATGCCTTCTCCGGCTTCTTATGTATAATCATCCTTTCGTATAATAGGCTACCTTTTCCAACAACGTAATAATATCGTAATCTTCGACATAAATGCCTGCTTCTTCCGGGAAAGTCAGCGGTTTGGAAGTAAAATTCAACACCCCTTTTATCCCCGATTCAATAACCAACCCGCAAACTGAATCAACCTCCTGTGTCGGCAAAGTAAGAATCACTATATTAATATTATTGTTCCTGACCTGTTCTTTAAAGTCGTCGATATGATAACACGGAATGGAAGAAATTACCTTACCCACTTTCTTGTCGCTCACGTCGAAAGCCGCTACAATCCGCAATTTCGAACGTTTCCCGTTAAAATAAGCCGTAATGGCACTGGCAAGGTTTCCCATTCCTATAACAGCCACATTCAACACATGGTCGGAATCGAGTATACCTCCGATAAAATCAATCAACTCCCTGACATTATACCCTTTTTTATTATTGCTTGAAAACCCGATCAACATCAGATCTCTGCGTACCTGTACGGCAGTAATACCGTGTATGGAAGCTAAGTTATGAGAATAAATATGCGTAACTCCCTTATTCAAACTGTTCAATAATGTCCGACGATATTCGCTTAACCGCTCTACGGTTCTTTCCGGCAATTTCGATGGCTGCATATATTTTACCTCTTTTCTGCAAATATAGCGAAAGGCGAGCGCAATCAAAAAGAAATTTTATTTCTTAAAGATTACCGAACGCATCCTATATTCCTTTTCAAAAAACTATTGAATATTTTGCCTCAAATTTTATATACTACCTGATCGTTATTTCATCTATATAGGTAAATCCCCTGCCTCCTATATCTGCAGGATTAGGGCCGGACACCTGTACTTTTACATAACGGCCTTTCACTTTCAGATTATCGGAGAGGTACTCTTTCGCCAGAACAGCTTTCTCTTGCGTATTCCTGCGAAGTTCTCCCACCTTAGAATAATTGATATTATCCTTTGATACCAGATAACGTACCGTAACCGGGAAATAAATATTTTCTGCAGGACTATTCAAAAAATGGGAAGCAATAGAAGTTATCTCCTGCTCTTCGCCTAAATCCACAATCACTTCGAATTGAGTTGCGGGAAATCCTAACCATCCCACTCTGTTTTGGAAAGAGCCGTAATAACCGTCGGTCAATGCCGACTCATTCCCCTGCCCTACGTAATCGGCACCGCTCAATACCGTCACCGGTTTTCTATAAGATTTATCCCGGACAAAAGAGTGATCGACGAACTGCATCGTCATATCCAAATATTCATCCGGTGTCGTATGATTATCAGCTATCTCTTTAACTCCGATCGCATTGCTCAATATTGCAAAATTCTGGGCTTTCCTCATATAGCCCGGACTCGACTTACGCAGTCCGCACTCTTCGATAAAGGCTCCTCCGTCATCTGCCGGACGCTCTTTCGCTTGTTCCAAATAAGCATACGTTACCGGCAAACGAGCGATTTTCACCCTTCGGGCAAGCTTGGAATCATCTGCGACAGCCACCTCCGCCTGATCGAATATATTTTCATACGCCCTTACATTTTCCCGGGAAAGATAATTACTACTGTCCCAATATTGTATGCTCAACGCTTTCGTATCCAATGCTGCGGCTGCCTTTTCAAAATCCGTACGGGACGAATCGATATACTGTTTCACATATACTCCGCCTTTTCCATAATATCCATTCGTAAAATCCGTAATCAACGAATCCACATCCGTCAACGGATTCCACATCAATTTTGCATACAGATAGGCTCTCAACGGACCGAATTCTCCCGTTAAATTATTCTGAACGAACAAGGCTTCATTTTGCCCTTTCATATATTGCTGAACATCCAATCCCAATAGTTGCAAATTAGGATACATCGATACGGAAGTCATACCGTTCAGAGTATCCCATTGGATTCCCTCTT
>DVIX01000026.1 GCA_018710935.1 Candidatus Avirikenella pullistercoris
TTATGAGTAAAAATCGTAAGGAATAGCGGGTATTTTTTGTAGATATTTTCTTCTTTACTTAATATTCTATTATCTTTGTTTGGAAATTAAAAAATTGACAGACGATATGTTACCACTTCAGGCATCGGGGATAGTGAATGCGGCAGCACAAGAGGCTGCGGCCAAAACAGTAGGATTAGGCGATTTGATTATGGCAGGGGGATGGTTGATGATTCCATTGGCCTTGTTGTTCGGAGCTGCTATATTTATTTTTGTAGAACGTTTTATGGTGATTCGCAAAGCTTCTTCCGTGGATGTGGGGTTTATGAATAAGATACGGGATTTGATGTATGAAGGAAATGTTCCGGCAGCCATGAAATTGTGTAGGAGCGTTAATTCTCCGGTATCGCGAATGATTGAGAAAGGGATAGAACATTTGGGGCGTCCGTTGAACGATATTCATTCGGCAATCGAGAATGTAGCTAATTTAGAAGTTTCTAAGTTGGAAAATAATCTGCCGTTTTTGGCGACTATCGCAGGGGGAGCTCCGATGATCGGTTTTTTGGGAACGGTATTAGGGATGGTCGAGGCGTTTATGAATATGGCGCAGGCGGGCGGTTCTGTCGATTTAAGCCTGTTGTCGAGCGGGATGTATACGGCTATGGTAACGACTGTCGCAGGTTTGATAGTCGGTATTCCTGCTTATTTCGGTTATAACTATTTGGTACAACGAATTGAAAAATTGGTGTTCCAGATGGAGGCCAATTCCATTGCGTTTATGGATATATTGAATCATCCGGTGGAATAAGTTGTTAAATCGTATTTGAATTATTGTAATTATGGCAATAAAAAGAGGTTCTAAAGTAGAGACATCTTTTGGCTCGGCATCGATGACGGACTTGATGTTTTTGTTGCTTATATTTTTTATGGTTGCCACGACCTTGATCAATACAAATGCGCTGAAAATACTTTTACCGCAGAGTACGAATCAGGTGAATGACAAACCAACGACGACCATTACGGTAACGGAGGACCTGCGCTATTTTATCGATAATGCCCCTGTGACCTTTGCTGAGATAGAACCTCGGTTGCAAGCCAAATTTCAGGGGATTGAGAAACCGGTCGTAATGTTGAATATGGATAAGCGGGTAGCAGTGGAAGAGTTCGCCAAAATTATGAATATAGCGAAAGATAATCAATATTCGTTATTTATGATGACTACTCCGTAAGATGCCTTTTATCTGTATTTGCTGAACCGGCAGCCTATGCCGAACATCAGAAAATCCGGATTTTTAAATGCGCTTGCGCGATATCCGATATTGAAGAAAATATCGGGCGATATATTTACTTTTAAAGCCAGTATCTGATATAAGGAACTGGTTTTTTTGTTTCCGTGCAGAATGTCGTAACCGACAGAACCCGATATGGTAAAATAAGGCATGGTAAAATCTACTTTTGCTGCGAGCCCTATGGATATCTGTTCGTTGAATGGCGCATGGGCATAACGTATCATATTATTGGGAAGCAAGTCATAAGTCATTCCTGCACTTTCGTCGTAACTGAAATCGAAAGAACCTCCTATTTGTAATTTATAGTTTATGGCGTACATAGGAGAAAAAGAAAATCCTGTTACAAGAAATTTTTTATTCAGGTAGGGTTTCTTTATGTGTGTGCCGGCCGTATCCAAAGTCACGTCTTTCCATGAGGCGAAAATAAGCAACTCATATTGCATGTGTTTCGGATATTTGGGAATGGATACGTTTCTCTCCTTTATATAAAATTTAGAGTTGCGGTTGAAATAATATTTTAAGCCTACCGAACCGGAAAGGGTATTGATCCCGTTATTGGGGTCTTTGGTATTCCCGTTGGAGAAATGCGTCAGGGAAATACCGGCATTCAGGTCGAAATGGCGGGACATCCTCCATTTGAAATAAAAATTGGTGTTTATGTAGGCATTGACTCTGGAACCGATGGAGTTATTTTTGGGATTATTGATAAAATCGTAAGGTTTCCATCCTGCTGAAAGCCCTAAATTCCATTCGTAATTGAATGAGAGTCGGGAATTGATTTCTGCGATACGGGCACCTTGGAAAAGATAAATTCCCCACGGATTTCCTATATCCGTTTTATGGACGAAAGAAGAGTAAAATATGCCTGCGCCTTGATAATAAGAACCGTAAACGATATCTTCCCATGTATGGGGACGGATATCGAGGCTCCATTTCAGGTGAGTCATGTTTTGCATACTGATAGGAGTCCCTTTGCGGTTATCGCCTTTTAAAAAATTTTCTGTAAGAGCTACGCGCCCAATCCTTTCTTCAACCGAAAGGGCGTTCATATAAGGTTTCTGGATGGAAGAAGATCCCGGCATGGCATTTTTCAATTCTACCTGCCGTATGGAATCGCGCCGTGCTTCTTGGGCTGCTTTTAATGAATCGAATTGGATAATGAATGCCTCTTTTATGGAATCTGCTTTTTCTTTTCCCTTTCTTTTTTGTTGTTCTAAGGTATAAGAAAAATCATTCTCTCCTCCTTTGGAAAAAGAGAGGAGAGAAGATGATATGAAAAAACAAATCAGTAAGGTTGTTTTCCAAACAGTATCCATCGAGATTCCGCTTCCTTATTTAAGAAGCCCGTCTTTATATTTTTGTCCGATGATTTTTAACATATCGTCGGTCATGCTTTCCAAATCCCATTTAGGCGCCCAACCCCATTCTTCACGGGCACAGGTATCGTCGAGCATGTTAGGCCAGCTGTCTGCGATAGCTGCTTTTACAGGGTCTATGTCGTAAGTCATTTCGAATTCGGGCATCCGTTTTTTGATAGCTTTGTATATAATTTCCGGCGTGAAGCTCATGGATGCGATATTGAAACTGTTGCGGTGTTTCAGTTTGCTGGGATCGGCTTCCATTAATTGTACACAAGCATTCAAAGCATCCGGCATATACATCATATCCATATAACTGTTTTCGGGAACAGGACAGGTAAACCGTTTGTTTTTAATGGCTTCATAGAATATTTCTACTGCGTAGTCGGTAGTTCCGCCGCCCGGTAAGGTTACGTTCGAGATAATCCCCGGGAAACGTACGCTTCTGGTGTCCAACCCGAAACGTTGGTGGTAATAATCGCCTAATAATTCACCGCTTACTTTGCAAACACCATACATGGTAGTAGGGCGCATTACAGTATCTTGCGGGGTCTTATCTTTGGGAGAATTAGGCCCGAATGCACCGATGGAGCTCGGTGTAAATACGGAACAACCGAATGAAGTAGCTACTTCGAGAGTATTCATTAAAGCTCCCATATTGATTCTCCATGCTCCGATAGGATTTTTTTCTCCGGTAGCAGAAAGTAATGCTACAAGGTTGAAAATAGTATCGATGTTGTATTTGTGAACGAGGAAAGCCAGTCTTTGGGCTTCGAGAACGTCTAATACTTCAAAAGGACCGTCGTCAGTAATGCCCGGAGTCCGGCGGATATCTGATGCGACAACATTGGATGCTCCATAAATTTTCCTGAGGTGGTATGTAAGTTCAGAACCGATCTGGCCGCCTGCACCTACAATAAGAATTTTCTTCATTTCTATTTTTTTATTTGTAGTTGATAGAAAATATATTTAGATTTTTAATTGTAATTCTTGCCCGATGTAAAATTTGTTTCTAATTGTTGGCAAATATAATAAATTTGTTAAAACAGCGTACCAAACAAAAGTTATTCCCCGACTTTCGGAATATAATTTTTAACTTTTTCATGACCGGCTATTATTTTCGTTCGGGATATTCGATCCGCGAATGATATACGTTCGCCAGCTTTTCTTTGAATACCGATTTAATAACGGTAATTTCCCCGAAAGATAGCATGGATTGTGAAAATTCTTTTCCGGAGATCTGGGTTTCTATGATTTTATCTACCAAAGCGGATATCGTTGCATAATTGTATTCTTTTAGGGAACGGGATGCCGCTTCAATGGCATCGGCCATCATGCATATCGTAGCTTCTTTGCTCACGGGCAACGGTCCGTTGTAACGGAAAAGGCTTTCGTCTTCTATTTTCCCGTCGTGTTGTTGGAGGTAATTATGGTAAAAATAGTAGATAATGGAATCTCCGTGATGTGAAGCGATAAAATCGATAATAACGGACGGAATATTATGTTTCTTTGCGAGTTTTATTCCGTCGGAGACATGTTGTTTGATAATTCTGGCGCTTTCTTCCGGCGCTAATTTATCGTGAGGATTAAAAGAACCGGATATATTTTCTATGAAATAGATCGGGTGCACCATTTTCCCTATATCGTGGTAAAGAGCTCCGGTACGGGCATATAATGCGTTTGCCCCGATTTTTTTTGCTGCGGCTTCCGCCAGGTTAGCCACTTGCATGGAGTGTTGAAACGTACCGGGGGCTTTTTGAGCCAATTCCCGCAAAAGGAATTGGTTTGTATCGCAAAGTTCGAATAGGGTGATATTGGTAACGAACCCGAATATTTTTTCAAAGAAGTAGATGAGTTGGTACAGTGCTAATAATAAAATAACGTTTACGACAAACCAGGGAAGTATCTGCCATTTTATCAGAGATATATCCGGTTCCTGCATTAATGAGATAGCGATGAATGAAACGATATAAGTCAGCAGAATAACGCCTGTGGTAACAAAGAGCCGGGTGCGGTGATAAGCATTTTGCAAAACGAATATTCCCGATAGTCCTGCAAACAGATTGATGAAAAATGTTTCGAACGGAATAGCGGTCATTACGGAACATATCATCAGTACGGAAACATATTCGAAAATGGACATTCGTAAATCATAAAAAGTTACGATGTAAAGAGGTACGATGGCGAATGGTATCATGTAAATGCTCAGTACCTCGACTTTATTTACGATAGCGGTGATAAATGCCATCATAATAAAGATAAAGAGCAGGAAGAGAATGTTCCCGAAAGATTTTGAAAATTCTTTGCGGAAAAAGAATAAAAAGATATAGGAGAGGGATAAGATAACGGCTACGTATATAAAATTGCCCAAAATGACCGAAAATTCGGTCGGTCCTTCGTTTTTATGGTATTCAGCCCGAAAAGAGTTCAGTATATTGAACAGATTATCGTCTATCATCTGGTTTTCGGAAATTATAACCGAACCTTTGCTGATAAAACCTTTTGAAACGGATATTTTGTCTTGTTCTTCTTTCTTGGTGAGATTGTTGAGATCTTCGTTATAAATCAGGTTCGCTCCGATATATTTGCCTGTCTGGAACGCTTCGATATCGGGGATATGTGTAACGGATGACCGGTTAATGGCTTTTTCTATCTCTTCTTTGGCCTGTTCAGTGTTGTAAAGGGTATTGAGTGCGGCCGAAGAGATGGTATTCCCGTTAATGATACGAATAATTTGGGGCGTACCGGAATTTTGTCTGTACTCTTCTTCCGTTTTGCTGATAATGCCTACGGAATAAAGTTCTTTTAATTTATTGTACAGAATAATTCCTGCTTTTTTCAGGTCGTTGAGGGAATCGGTTTTTGCCGGGTTCAAATCTTGGGGGGAGATATTGAAATCCAGTAATATGTTATTCAATGCTGTCTGGGCGGAAATGGAATCGAGTTCGTAAATAGGGATGTAATGTTCGTTCATTTCCTTAATATCTTCAGCCAGTTCTTTCTCCGTTTTCAGTATCGGAAAGTCGAAAGGAGCGGTTAAATCTTTATATGCCCATTCATGTCCTAATTTATAATTATATTTGAAAAAGCCGTTTACAGGCATCAATGCGGTTATGATAATAGCCGTGATAGCGAAAACGATGATGGAGGATATATATTTTCTGCGCATTTTGTTTTGAATCGTTTTTCTATGAATTTAATTTGTCCTGAAATGATTTGAACCCGTCGCCGAGTGTTTCGTGGGCATCCACTACTACCATGAAAACGAACGGATCGACCTCTTTGATATACGATTGTACCAAACTTAATTCTCTACGGGATATTACCAAAAATATCATTTGCTTTTCCCCGTCCGTGTACATACCGCTGGATTTGATATAAGTGCCTCCCCTCGAGAGGTCATTGATGATATAATCCTTTATTTTTTCATGTTGTTCGGAAATAATGAATAGCAATTTGTCATTGGATATACCTTCGATAAAATAGTCGATTACTTTTGCACAAAGAAAAATAGTGATAATGGAATATAACGGTAATTTCCAATCCCCGAATGCGATTAAACCGATGATAACGATAACGGATTCTACGCATACGATGCTTTTGGAAAGCGGGAAATGGAAATATTTGGTAATTATCATTGAAATAATGTCTGTTCCGCCGGAAGTGGCGTGAGTCCTGAATATCAGCCCTAAGCCTGCCCCGGAGATAACTCCTCCGAAAATGGCGGATAACAATATGTCGTTACTGAGGTTGATATGCCCGTTCAGCATGGTTTCCGGGTCTGCACCGACGATCATGGTAAGCCCGTTCATTAAAAGCGGGATAAGCAGTGCGGCTATGATGGTACGTGCTCCGAAATGTGCTCCGAATATTTTGAAGGCAATCAGTAAAAGAGGGATATCGAAACAGAGCCCGAACGTTCCGACCTGTATATTCGGAAAAAAGTTATGCAGGATAATGCCTAAACCGTAAACGCCTCCCGGAACGATATTGTAGGGATTGATAAAAAGCACATATGCAGTGGAGAATAATAATGCACCGGTAATAATCGACATCCATGACAATATCCATTTTCGAGAAAAAAGGGGCTCTGAATGTATTTTATTTTCGTAGCTGTTTATCATGCTTTTAGCGTTAATAGTTGAATCGTATTATATCCTTACGGGGGATTTTTTAATTTATAAAGGTACAAAATATTTATATCGGATAAAATAAAACGATTGTTATTAAATTTTTAAACGGTTGTGCAGGAATTTTTTATATGGTTTTCATTCGGATAGGTTGATATGAAAGGGATTGATACTGTGCAAAAAGTAGAATATATTTTGGGAAGCGTTCTTAAAATAGTATCTTTGCCTTGTAAAAAGACTATTCGTGTTATGGCTTTGAATATATTGTTGGTATTGTGCGGGTATTTATTGGGTTCTATTCCGAGTGCGGTATGGATAGGTAAGAAATTTTACGGCGTTGATGTACGGCAATATGGGAGTAAGAATGCCGGGGCTACGAATACTTTACGGGTGTTGGGGCGCAGGGCGGCTTTGCCGGTTTTCATCATGGATTTTTTCAAAGGGTTTGCATCTGTAAAACTGAGTTTGCTTGCCTCTTATCCTGCTGATAGCCATGAACTTTTTTTCTTAAAAATAGCTTTGATCGTGGCGGCGGTGGCAGGACATATTTTCCCTTTATTCGCTGGGTTTAAAGGAGGAAAAGGGGTTGCTACGGTTGCAGGGGCGATTTTTGCAATGTCCACATTGCCGGTATTGCTTTCTATCGCTACTTTTTTTGTCGTTTTGATGATTTCTCATTATGTCTCGTTGAGTTCTATGACGGCGGCATTAGCTTTTCCATTATATCTGATTTTTGTTTTTCATGAATCCCGTTCTTTGGTTATCTTCGGATTTGTCGTTACGATAGCATTGTTTATAACCCATCGGAAAAATATCCGAAGATTGATAAATGGGACGGAATCGAGGACCTATCTTTTTAAAAAGAAAAAATAAGGGATGAAATAACCTGATTAATAACCGGTATGTAAGAAAATAGCGGTTTCCAGTTCCTTTTCTGTCGCTATGCCGGAAAATCTCCATTTTGCCGAGCCTTTCTGAAACAGAAGAAATGTAGGAACCGATGATATACGGTATCTGTGAATAATATTTCTGTTGGGAGGAAAATCTATGTCCAATTCGATAATGGTGATTTTATCTTCCAATCTTTTTTCCAGCTTTTTTAAAATGGGTATCGTTATTTTACACGGGCCGCACCATTGGGCGGAAAACCCTATCAATAAAGGTTTCTCAGAATCGATTAAAGTGTTGAATCTTTCCATGATACTTTTTTGAAGAAGTATCATATCTTATGCCATTTTATAACCGAATCGAAAGATAATTCCGGTAGCGAAAGGTTAAATGAATGGTTGCAGGAAATTCGGAATTTTTAATAAATATCCCCTGCTTGTTTTAACAGCAGGGGATATACTATGAGAACAGGTTGATTAACTTCTTATTTGTGCTCCGACTTGTTTCTCGAATTGAAAAATAAGGTTATTCATCGTTTTTTCAATAACTGCATCGGTGAGCGTTTTGGTCGTATCCTCCAAAATGAAGCTGAGAGCGTATGATTTCTTCCCTTCGGGTAATTTATTGCCTTCATAGACATCGAAAAGGGATACGTTTTTCAGTAATTTCTTTTCTGTCTTAACAGCGATTTCCCGAAGCGTAGAGAATTGTACATTTTTATCGACTAAAAGGGCTAAATCTCGTTTTACTTCCGGGAATTTGGATAGTTCTTTGACAGATAACTTATTGTGTTTTATTATGTCGATAAGGGTTGCCAAATTCATTTCAAGGTAATATACCTCGGCTTTCAGGTCGAATTTTTCTTTTATGGGTTTGGCGATGATTCCCATTTCGAATAACCGTTTTCCCCTTAGTTTAACGGCTACCGCTTCACGGTACAAATCGCTTTCGAAAGTATGGTAAATTCCTTCATCCATGTTTAATCCGAATCGCTTCAATAGTTTTTCTGCGATTGCTTTTAGCGTGAAGAAATTGCTCGGCTCTGCTTTTTCAGTCCAGGACTGTGTGCTTTTGGCTCCGCTGATTAACATGGAAAGGTGGTATTCTTCGCGATAAGGAGCCAGACCGTTTTCTTCTTTGCGGTGTTCGTCATAAAAATAGCAGTTTCCGGTTTCGTATATTTTCAGGTCGCTGTTTTTATGATTGGTATTTAGAGCCAATGCTTCCAGAGCGTTGAATAAAAGGGTTTGGCGCATAACATTTAAATCCTGACTTAACGGATTCAATATTTTTACGCAGGAAGATAGCGGATACGTTTTTAATCCGTCATAATATGCACTCTTGGTCAGAGAGTTACTCATGATTTCTGTAAATCCGTTAGCGGATAAGAAATCGGATAAAGTATTGATTATTTTATCTTTATTGGGTTTCGGCGCATAAGAGAGCGTAGAGTGTACGGCAAGGGGAATCTCCACATTATTATAGCCGTATATTCTTAAAATATCTTCGATTACATCTACATCCCGTTGTACATCCACTCTGTAAGGAGGGACATGCAAAGTCAATATTCTGTTTTCTTCCTTTACGATATCGATTTCCAATCCTTTCAGAATTGCTTTTACTTTTGTCTCTTCAATATTTTTACCGATTAAATCGTTTACTTTTTGGAGGCAAAGCTCTACTTCGAACGGTTTAATATCGGCATTGTTCACATCGATAATCTGTGAAGATATTTCTGCCCCTGCCAGCTCTTTAATTAATAATGCCGCTCTTTTTAAAGCATAAGGAGGCATATTGGGATCTATTCCCCGTTCGTATCGGAATGAGGAGTCGGTATTCAGACCGTGTCTTTTTGCGGTTTTTCGTATCCATACGGGATTGAAATAGGCACTTTCGATAAATACGTTGGTTGTTTTTTCCGTTACGCCGGAATCCAATCCGCCGAATACACCGGCAATACACATGGGTTTTTCGGCATTGCATATCATTAAGTCTTCTGAAGACAGTTTGCGTTCAACATCGTCGAGGGTTGTAAAAGAAGTTCCGTCCGGGCAGGTTCTGACAACAATCTCTTTGCCTTCGATTTTATCTGCATCGAAAGCGTGTAGCGGTTGTCCCAATTCGTGTAAGATGAAATTGGTAATATCTACGACATTATTTTTAGGATTCATGCCGATAGCCCGCAATCTGTTTTGCAACCATTCCGGCGACGGTTTTACTTGTACGTTCGTCAAAGTGATTCCCATATAGCGTGGGCATGCCTGTTTGTTTTCTACGGTTACTTTTACCGGTAGGTTTTCGTTGTCGGTACGGAAAGCGGATACGTCGGGAAGGACTAAATCTCCCGGAAGATTATTGGATTTCAAATAAGCTGCCAAATCCCGTGCTACTCCGTAATGGGAGGCTGCGTCGATACGATTCGGGGTCAATCCTATCTCCAATAAATAATCGTCTTCAATGCCGAAATATTCTTTGGCGGGAGTTCCTGTTTTTACATCGGCAGGCAGTTCCATAATGCCGGCATGGCTGATTCCCATTCCTATTTCATCTTCTGCACAGAGCATCCCGTCGGATTCTACTCCTCTGATTTTACTTTTTTTGATTTTGAAAGCTTCTTCCGAACCGGTAGGGTATAATGTGCAGCCGTTCGTCGCAACGACCACTTTTAATCCTGCCCGTACGTTAGGTGCCCCGCAAACTATTTGTACCGGCCCCTTCCCGTAATCGACCGTCGTTACGGAAAGTTTGTCTGCATTGGGATGTTTTTCGCAAGTAAGTACTTCGCCGATGACAACACCTTCCAACCCTCCGCGAACAGATTCTATTTTTTCAAATGACTCAACTTCAAGGCCTATATCGGTTAGTATTTTTGCTGTTTCTTCCGGATTTAGTGGAGCATCGATGTAGCTTTTAAGCCATTTGTATGAGATTTTCATAATATGAAAAAATTTAATGTTGTACATTCCCTTCATCAGAATAACGCAGAATGAAAGGCGTAACTGTTGTTATTACAATTCGTTTAAGAAAATGGTTATCTTTTCGATTAAAATAAAATATCCTAAATAACCCTGCAAGATACGAACAAATTTTTTTATACGAAAAAGTAGGCTGTTAAAAAAATAATAGTTACCTTTGGGCAATTTTAATCCGGTTTCTCGGACGATGTCTAATTAATCTGCCAAAAGTCTATGGATGATGGGGTGTGTAAGAATAGCAGCGGTGTCGTATTTGAATACGATTCCCTTTGTGTATGGGATTAAGCATGCGGATATCGATTTGCGTGCGGAGTTGTTATTGGACATACCGGCGATTTGTGCGGAGAACATTTTAAAAGGTAAGGCGGATGTAGCCCTTATCCCTGCGGCAGAGGTTCCCAAAATAGAGAATGCAGAAATAGTGACGGATTATTGTATCGCTTCGGACGGAGTGGTACGGACGGTTACGTTGCTTTCGAATGTACCGGTACGACAGGTACGCCGTATCTGGCTGGACAGCCATTCCCGTACTTCCGTGCAGTTGGTACGAATATTGGCAGCTGAATATTGGAAAATAGCTCCGGAGTGGAAAGCAATCGAAGATTTTGCTGCGATTGATATCGCTTCGGAAACGGACGGTTATTTGTTGATTGGAGATAAAGTATTCGATTACGAAGATAAATTCCGTTATAATACCGATTTGGCGGCGGCATGGAAATCTTATACGTCGTTGCCTTTTGTGTTTGCCGTTTGGGTCGCAAAGAATAAGGTGGACAGGGAGGTGATAAACCGGTTGAACACAGTTCTCGCATTCGGTGTCGCACATAAGGAAGATGCGGTAAAAGAGAGTCGTTATGCGGGAAAGTTTCAGGATTCATTAAAGTATCTGACGGAAAATATTAAGTTTACGTTCGATGCAGATAAGCGGAAGGCATTGATTCTGTTTTTGCAAAAGATTGCAGCGGTGGCAGAAAATGCCTCACCTGGCTGAAGAGGGGAAGACAAGCGTTCCTGAATGCTTGCCGGGGTGTGATACCGACCCCGTTGGAAAATCGAGTTTTTACCCTCAAACAGGTCAGTTATGCTTACAATTTATCTGAAATCATACAATAAGATCATACGAAACGCAGATGTCAAGCTTTTTGACGATTTGGGTTACGATGATATCTTATGGATCGACATGGTCAATCCTTCCGTAAAGGAAAAGCGGGCGGTAGAAGAATTTATGGAAATAAATCTGCAGACGCAGCAGCAGATGGAAGAGATCGAGAGTTCATCCCGTTATTCGGAAACGGAAAAGGCGGTTTTCTGCAATACGAACTTTCTTGTATCTACCGACAGTGGTTTTGTCGTTGAACCGGTGTCGTTCGTAGTAAGCGAAGGCGTGCTTATCTCCGAGCGTAATACGGAATTAAAAACTTTTGCCGAAGCGGCTAAAAAATTGCAAATTAATTATCGTCTTTATCCTACCGGTTTTCATATTCTTGTTTCCGTTTTGGAGGTGAGGATCGATTTGGATGCGGATATGGTGGAATCTATTTCACGTCATGTTGCCCAGTTAAGCCGGCATATATCATTGGAAGGGACTATCGATAAGGAGATTTTAAAACGTATTACCTCTTTGCAAGATAATAATATGGTATTGCGGGAAAATATTTTCGACCGTCAGCGGGTATTGTCCGGGGTGATGCGTAGCGATCGGTTTCCCAACGATATTTATCCGCGCCTTACCATGATGTTAAAAGACGTGGCTTCATTGCTCAGCCATGCCGATTTCAGCCTCGACCGGCTCGATTATTTGCAGGATACGGCAATGGGTCTTATCAATATAGAACAGAATACGATAACTAAATTATTTACGATCGTTTCCGTATTCTTCTTGCCGGCGACATTGATTGCAAGTATATATGGAATGAATTTCGACCGTATTCCGGGAGCACATTTAAAATACGGTTTTGAACTGACTATCGTATTTATCGTTTTGATGTCGGCTATAATTTATGTTATTCTTCGCCGGAAAAAATGGTTATAATTTTATAGGATTAGCCGGTATTTCGCTTGAATTGTTTTTGTTTTATTTATGAAAAAATAATATACTGTAAAAAAATATGTATATTTGCAAATGTTTTTCCGTGTCTTAGTTGAAAAGGAATATTTCATTTGGGAACAGGACTGTTTAAATGAAGAAAAGAAGAACGGCATTTATAATGATTTTATTGGCAAGCATGGCGATGTTTGTTCATGCCGTTGTTCCCCATCATCATCATAAAGATACGGTCTGTATCAGTTCATTCCATTCTCTTTGGGATTATTCCTGTGAATGCCAATGTGAGTGTTGCGGGGATAATCAGGAGCATCACCATACAAAAGGTACGGATAATTGTACGGCAAGAGCCCTTTTTGTTACGCCTGTAGAGGATAAATCGAACGATGATTATTTTTTTACGGAGATCGTAAAGATTGTTTTTACTGCTGTTGTGCCGGTCAATGATATTTTGGCAGAACAGATTTTTTTATATGAGAAGGAGGTCCTATATAGGCCTTATTTAGTCATTCCTTATTTTTCGTCCAGCTTTTCTGTCGCCGGATTGCGGGCTCCTCCGGTAAGCATTGCTTAATCTTGGAAATCAGTTTTTTGATTTAACGGAAACATCCGTTAAATGTTTGTTGTATCATTATATATAATTTTAAGCTATGCGAGTAAATATACTATTATTTGCAATGTTGTTGTTTATCTGTTCGTGTGGAGGAAATTCCAACGGCGGACACAACCATACCGATGAGACGGCTCATACGGAACATAATCATGAGGCTCATGAACATGCGGATCATGAGGGGCACAATCATGAAGCGGAAGAACATGATCATGAAGGACATAACCACGCTGAAGGGGAAGAACACGACCATGATCATGAAGGACACGACCATGAAGCGGAAGGGCATGACCATAGCCATGACGAGGGTATTCATTTTTCTGCGGCACAGGCTTCGGAACTCGATTTCGCAGTTAGCCCGGTAAAACGCCAACCGTTTACGCAAGTCGTAAAAACAGGTGGTGTGATAGAAGCGGCTCAAGGGGACGAAGCTACGATCGTTGCTACTGCATCGGGTATGGTTTCTTTCGGAAATTTGCGTGTATCGGAAGGGGTTGCCGTTAAAGACGGTACTCCGTTACTGACTATCGTTTCGAGTGATTTCAATACAGACAACTATTTGGAACAATATCGGGACGCCAAAGCTGCTTTGAATAAAGCACAAGCCGATTTGGAGCGTGCCAAAGAATTGAAAGCGGACAAGATTGTCAGCGATAAGGAATTTGCAGCGGTAGAATTGGCTTATAAACAGGCAGAACTGCGTTTTAAAACATTGGCTAAAAATTATACCGATGAAGGAAAGCAGGTCGTTTCTCCTTTGAACGGTTATGTGAAAAGCGTTTTGGTTAAGGAAGGCGATTATGTAACGGCAGGGATGCCGGTTGCCGTGGTATCGCAAAATCGTCGTCTTGTGTTGCGTGCCGATATCCCTCAAAAAGATTATGCGGTATTGAGGAATGTAAGCTCTGCCAAATTTGTTACTCCATATGATAATCATGTCTATGATATAAAAGAGATGGGCGGACGGGTTTTGTCTGTTGGTAAAAGTGCAGAAAGTAATTTCTTTATTCCGGCTAAATTTGAGTTTGATAATCGGGGAAATATCGTTCCGGGTTCGTATGTAGAGGTTTATGTAAGCGGGGAGCCGATAGGCGACCAGATTGCCGTGCCTCTTACAGCGCTAGTGGAAGAACAGGGTGTTTATTCCGTTTATGTACAAACCGGAACGGACACTTATCAGAAACGTTTTGTCCATACAGGGGTTTCTGATGGAGAGAATATTCAGATTATCGAAGGAGTGAATGAGAACGACCGGGTGGTTTCTAAAGGAGCTGCTTATGTGAAATTGGCGGCTATGGCCAATGTCGTTCCGAGTGCCCATAATCACAGCCATTAATAACGGGCGAGTGGAGATTTTATTTGTGTTTAACTTCTTCCAAACTTAAAATTCAAAAAATGATAAATAAGATAATAAATTATTCTCTGCATAACCGGCTGATGATATTGGTTCTTTCATTGATATTAGTTATGATTGGAACCTATACGGCGCAGAAAATGGAGGTGGATGTTTTTCCCGATTTGACGGCTCCTACTGTAGTGGTTATGACAGAAGCACAAGGTATGGCTTCGGAAGAGGTCGAACGCCTTGTTACTTTTCCGATAGAAACAGCCGTAAACGGTGCGACGGATGTTCGCCGTGTACGTTCTTCTACAACTACCGGTTTTTCGGTAGTATATGTTGAATTCGACTGGGGAACCAATATTTATACGGCGCGACAGATTGTTACCGAAAAATTGACCGGCGTTGCGGATGCGTTGCCGGAAGGAGTCGGGAATCCTACATTAGCTCCACAATCTTCGTTGTTAGGAGAAGTGATGATTGTCGGTTTGACGGCCGATAGTATGAATATTCAAGATTTGCGTACGATTGCCGACTGGACTTTCCGTCCCCGTTTGTTATCGGTAGGAGGGGTAGCTCAGGTAACGGTATCCGGAGGTGAAATCAAAGAATATCAGATACAGTTAGACCCGATGAAGATGAAACATTATAACGTTTCTATCGATGAAGTATTGGGTGTGGCTGAGAATATCAATGCCAATGCGAACGGTGGTATTATCAATCAGTACGGAAATGAATATATTGTGAGAGGGATAACCCGTACGACGGATCCGGCTGAGATAGGAAAAAGTGTGATTCGGGTGGAGAACGGTTATCCTATCAAAGTGGAAGATGTCGCTACTGTTGCTATCGGAGCGAAAACTCCCATATTGGGAGAAACTTCTGTCGAAGGGAAACCTTCCGTATTGTTATCCATAACCAAACAACCGAATGTAAGTACAATCGAGTTGATCGATAAATTGGACGAAACATTTGTAGATATTCAAAAATCGTTGCCTGTTCAGGTGCATATCAATACCGATATTTTCAGACAATCGACTTTTATCAATAGCTCTATCAATAATATCCAACGGGCATTGATAGAAGGAGGAATTTTTGTAGTGATTATCTTGTTTGTTTTCCTTGCGAATTTCCGTACCACTATCATTTCGCTTTTGGCTATTCCGTTATCGTTATTGTTCTCTATTCTGGTTTTAAAAGTGTTGGGGCTTTCGCTGAATACGATGAGTCTCGGCGGTATGGCGATTGCCATAGGTTCTTTGGTGGATGATGCCATTATCGATGTGGAAAATGTATTTAAACGGCTTCGCGAGAATAATAATAAACCGAAAGAACAACAGGAACCCAAATTGCAGGTGGTTTATGAAGCGTCCAAGGAGATACGTTCTTCTATTTTCAATGCGACGTTGATTATTATCGTGACCTTTGTTCCTTTGTTTTTCTTAAGTGGTTTGGAAGGTCGTATGTTGCGTCCGTTGGGTATTTCCTTTATCGTTTCTTTGTTTGCATCTATGATGGTGGCGATTACGCTTACGCCGGTATTGTGTAGTTATTTGCTTACCAGTGATAAAATGCTTGCTAAGCATAGCCGGGAACCGTGGATTACGCGTAAAATGAAAGAAGGGTACCATAATTTGTTGGGGCATCTGATGAAACACGGGAAAATTATCGTTGGTACGGCAGTTGCGCTTTTTGTAGTAGCGATGGTTGTAATTACCGGTTTGGGACGTAATTTCTTGCCTACTTTTAATGAAGGTTCGATGTCTATTGCCGTAGCGACATTGCCGGGAACTACCATTCAACAGACCGGTGATTTAACTCGCATTGTAGAGGAACAATTAATGACTATTCCCGAGGTTAAAACATTGGCCCGTAAAACAGGGCGTGCCGAATTGGACGAACATGCTTTGGGGTCCAATACTTCCGAGTTGGATGTGCCGTTTGAATTGAAGGATCGTTCCCGTGAAGAGTTGTTTGCCGATGTACGTGCAAAGTTGAGCGCAATTAATGGAATTATTTATGAGATAGGGCAGCCTATTTCACACCGTATGGATATGTTGTTATCCGGTACCCGTTCCAATATTGCGATTAAGATATTCGGGACGGATTTGAATAAGATGTTTTTGTTAGGAAATGAAATTAAAACCAATATCGACGGTATCGAAGGGTTGGTGGATGTAAATGTGGAACAACAGATAGAGAGTCCGCAGATTCATATCCGTCCGAAACGGGAAGTGTTGGCGAAATTAGGAATTCCTTTGGCTGAATTTACGGAAATTATTGATGTGGCTTTAGCCGGTAAAGTGGTTTCTCAAGTGTATGACGAAGCGAGAGCTTTCGATGTTACAGTTAAATATGACGATGAGCACAGAAGTTCTATCGAAGCTATCGGGAACATTCTTGTAGATGCCAAGGTAGGAGATAAGGTGGAAAAAGTTCCGATGAATTATATAGCGGATATCGTTTCTACCAGTGGTCCGAATACGATACAGCGTGAGAATGTGATTCGTAAGGTGGTCGTTTCTGCCAATGTGGAGGGAGCTGACCTGCGCGGCGTAGTAGATGAGATACAACGGCGAATAGATGAAAATATCGTGTTGCCGGAAAATTATCATATCGAATATGGCGGGCAGTTCGAGAGTGAAGCTTCCGCATCCCGTACTTTATTATTTACTTCTTTAATGGCGGTTCTGGTAGTGTTCCTATTGTTGTTCCAGGAATTCAAGAACCTTCAATTAACAGGGGTGATATTGTTGAATCTGCCGTTGGCGTTGATCGGCGGTATTTTCAGTATCTGGTTTACTTCCGGAATTATCAGTATTCCCTCTATTATCGGTTTTATATCATTATTCGGTATCGCTACTCGGAACGGAATATTGCTGGTTTCCCATTATCGTGATCTGAAAGAACGGGGTATAGCTTTGAAAGAACGGGTGATGCAGGGAGCTGTCGATAGGTTGAATCCTATTATCATGACTGCTCTTACTTCCGGGTTGGCATTGATTCCGCTCGCCGTAGGAGGAAGCCTGCCGGGAAATGAAATACAGAGTCCGATGGCAATCGTTATTCTCGGCGGATTGTTCAGTTCTACGTTATTGAATATAATGGTAGTGCCGGTAGTGTATTATATGTTGAATGTAAAAAAAGAGAGGAGTGAGTAATGAAACGTTTGTTTTTAACCGTTGTTGCGTCTTTCTCTGTCTGTTCACTTTTTGCACAGAATGGTAGCTACGAACGGTATATCGAAAGTATCCGGACGAATAATCCTGCGATTATCGCTTTGGATAAGGAGTTGGAGGCGCAGTTGAAAGGAAATCGTACAGATATAGCACCGGAAGACCCGGAAGCGGAAATAGCCTATTTTTTGAAAAGGAATGTTTCTTTTGAAATGAATGTGGCGCAATCCATCGATTTCCCGACAGTGTATATCAATAAGGCGAAATTGGCGCGTTTGTCCGATGACAAAAGTCGTACGGAGTATTTGGCTAATTTGAAGCTTGTGATGGAAGAGGCGGAGCAACTCTATGTGAATGCGGTTTATTATAATCGGAAACTGTCGTTCGTAAAACGTAATATGGAAAATGCAAAACGGTTGCAGGAATATTATGAAAAAGGATTGGAGTCTGGCAATGTGTCTGTATTGGAAAAAAACAAGATAGAAGCGTTATTTTTGGATATTGCCACGCAGTACCGTTTGACGGAAGGTCAACGTTCTTCTAATTTGGAGGCTATTAAAAACATCAACGGAGGTATTGCCATTGATATTCCGGATACTTTGTATCCTGCATATCAGGTGGGAAATGTCGATGATTTTATTGAACATGCTTCGTCGATTGATTATGATATTAAATTGGCGGCAATCGATACCTTGATCGCCCAACGCCAAATAAAATTAAGTCGTAGTGAATGGTTGCCCGGATTTAAAATCGGTTACCGTTTGAACATGGAAGAAAAGAATCCGACTAATGGTATCATTGCCGGGATTTCGATTCCGTTATGGAAAAATACCAATAAGGTAAGGTATGCCAAATTGAGTAAAAGTGCATCGCTTGCCCGTGGTGCGAGTGTGAGAAGTACGGTAATGACGAATCTGCAAAGTTTGAAAAACGACTATTTGAGCTATATGGCTAGTTTGGATGAATATCATGAGTTTATGAAACGTACCAATAATGTCGAGCTTATCAATAAAGCGTTGGACGCCGGAAATATCTCTATTTTGGAGTATTTTGTGGAGCTGAACATGTGGTATGATATATCTGAACGTATTATGGAGTTGGAGAAAGAGGCGGCTTTGATAGCAAGTAAGATGAGCCTTTATTATCGGATGTAATTTTTTCTGATGAATTTTTATATAGCAGGACTCTCCGTTTAACGGAGAGTCCTGCTATTTTTGTTATTTTCTTAAAAAAAATAATTATTTTATAATATTTTTATATTCAGTTAGTTATGTTGTTGTTTAGTTCCTTTTGAAAAAAATATTTACCAAATAAATAAATTTTTTTTGGAAGTATATTAAAAATGTTTATTTTTGCACCCGCTATCAGGGATTGGTAGTTATTTAGATTCGGGGATGTTCGAGGATGACATTCGAGAGGGATTTAAATATGAGGTCATTGACAGGGATTAAGGAAGAAGTC
>DVIX01000027.1 GCA_018710935.1 Candidatus Avirikenella pullistercoris
CAAAAAACACCTATAATTAATTATTTAGACATTTTTTTAACCCAAACTGAATATTATTTTTCTAGTTTTAATTCGTCTATCCCTTTTTCAAACTGCTTAACGGCATCTTCTAAAGTTCCGAAAAATTTAGCTCCAGCTGCATTTTTATGGCCTCCCCCCACGAAATAGTGCCGTGCAAAAAGGTTCACATCCACAGCATCTGCTCCCCTGGAGCGGAGCGATATCTTTATACAATCCGGCATCTCTATAAAAATAGCAGAGAGTGTTACATCCGCAATAGAAAGCGGAAGGTTAACGAGGCCCTCCGTATCCCCGCTTTTATAATTAAACCGTCGTAATTCTCCCGCACTCAATGCAATATACGCAGCATTTCCGTTTGCCGTTACTTCCATCTTTTCATACAACACATATCCCATCAAACGCATTCTCGATTCCGTCTGCGTATTGAACACCATTGAATTCAATGCAACAGGATTGGCCCCTTTCTCCACTAATACAGACAACACCCGAAAAAGGTCGGGAGTAAGATTTCCGTAACTAAAATTTCCGGTATCAGTCATCATCCCCACATAAATAGCTTCCGCCATTTCCTGAGTAATTCTATCGAGTTCTCCCAACTCTTCCAATATTTTAAAAACCAGATAACAAGTGGAAGAAGCATTCGTATCGGAAACCGCTGCATCATATAAATCCAACGGAGGATTCTGATGATGGTCGATCAGCACTTTCTGCGCCTTCACGTTCTTTAGCGCATACATGGCAACATCCCCGATTCGGGTATCCAATTCATTGAAATCCAGACAAAAAATAAGATCTGCCTTTTCAATCTTAGGGATTAACAACGCTTCATTTTTACTAAAATCGCTAATCGTATGAAAATCCTTCAGTTTTCTCAGAAAATGAGGAGCCTCATTCGGCGTAATAAGCGTTACATTATAAGATAATCCCCGAAGATAACCTCCAAAGGCAATTAATGCACCTACTGCATCTCCGTCAGGATTGATGTGCCCCAACAAAACGATATTCTTTTTCGAATAAAGAATATTCTTTATTTTTTCACTATTATACATTTTCTATTTTTTACTAAATTCCCGCTTTAATCTTTTTTATTCGTTTTTTTTTCATAACTTTCTACAAATATAATGAAAGGCAAAGCAATCGGAAGGAAATAATTTTCCGAAGATTACAAACCATATTCCACAATATTGCAAATATATATACAAAAAAACACAAAGTCGGCACAACGATTGAGACAGGATTCAAAAAACAGAAACGTAAAATATATGCCGGAAATCAAACAACGACTAAACGACTTAACACCAAATCATTATGAATATATTTTCCAGAATTTTCCATTTTTACTATAACGGATTTCGTGAAATGACCGTTGGGAAAACCCTCTGGATCATTATACTTATCAAATTATTTATTATATTCGTTATATTGAAATTATTCTTTTTCCCAAGGACACTTTCTCAATTCAAAACAGAAGAAGAAAAAGCCTCTTACATATTAGAACAATTAACAGACACGACAAAATAGCTAAAATTCAAACCATCCTTTATAAAAAATTACGCCTATGTCAATTCTTACTGCGATAGATGTCGTCGATTGGTCTCGGGCACAGTTTGCCCTTACGGCAATGTATCATTGGCTGTTCGTACCATTAACGTTAGGATTAGGATTCATCTGCGCTTTCATGGAAACGATCTACCTGAAACGCGGACAAGATCCGGAATGGAAAAAAATGACCAAATTCTGGATGAGGCTATTTGCCATCAACTTTGCCATCGGAATAGCAACAGGGCTGATTCTGGAATTCGAGTTCGGCACGAACTGGTCCAATTATTCCTATTTCGTAGGAGATATTTTCGGAGCTCCTTTAGCCATAGAAGGTATTTTCGCCTTTTTCATGGAAAGTACTTTTTTTGCCGTTATGTTTTTCGGCTGGGACAAGGTATCTCCCCGATTCCACCTCGCTTCAACCTGGCTCACGGCTATCGGCGCCAATATATCCGCCCTGTGGATATTAGTCGCCAACGGTTGGATGCAATACCCGACAGGAATGGCATTCAACGTGGAAACAGCCCGGAACGAAATGGTTAATTTCTGGGATATCATTTCAGATGTTGCTCTCGTTAAATTCGGACACTCCGTAACTTCCGGATTCGTATTGGCCTCAGTATTCGTCGTAGGTATCTCTGCATGGTTCCTTTTGAAAAAAAGGAATACCCACTTAGCGGAAAAGAGTATGAAAGTCGCTGCCATCTTCGGATTAATCAGTTCTATTGCCGTTGTATGGACAGGGGATGCTTCCGGCATTTACGTAGCCAAACACCAGCCAATGAAGCTCGCTTCTATGGAGGCGCTTTATCAGGGAAGCGAAAAGGCCCCCTTATCTATTGTCGGCATTCTAAATCCCAAAAAAGAGATCGGAAACGATGAAGATCCAATGCTTTGGGATATTAAAGTAAACGGAATGCTCTCTTTTCTGGCTTTTCACGATGTCAAATCCTTCGTCCCCGGTATCAATGATTTGGTCTACGGGAATACCGAACGCGATATCATGTCAACAGCAGAAAAAATGGAACGGGGGAAAGTAGCTATCGAACAACTCCGGCTTTACAAAGAGGCCATCCAAGAAGGAGACACGGCAACCGCACGCTCTATTGTCGGTAAATTCGACCATACAACGGCCGAAGGCCAACAATTTCTAAATGATTATTTCAAATATTTCGGATACGGATATTTATCTGCTCCGACCGATATCATACCCAACATCGCTCTTACATTTTACGGATTCCGTATCATGGTAGCATTAGGATTATGGTTTATCCTTCTTTTCACCGTAATACTGATTCTATTGCATAAACAACGTATCTCCAGCTATAAATGGTGGTTATGGGTTGTCGTATGGTCCATTCCTCTGCCTTATATTGCGGGACAGGCAGGCTGGGTAGTCACTGAAGTAGGACGCCAACCCTGGACGATCCAGGATTTACTGCCGACCGTTGCCTCAATATCCAGTCTGGACGCAGCAGCCGTAAAGGTAACGTTCTTCCTTTTCGCTGTACTCTTTACAATATTGCTTATCGCAGAGATACGTATTATGCTTAAACAGATTAAAATAGGTCCAAAAGAATAATTATGGAAACATACGCATTATTACAACACTATTGGTGGTTTATCATATCGCTGTTGGGCGGCATTCTGGTATTCCTGCTTTTTATACAGGGCGGACAAACCCTTATTTACACCATCACAAGCAACGATACGCAAAAAAGCATGGTCATCAATTCATTAGGACACAAATGGGAATTAACCTTCACTACATTGGTAACTTTCGGAGGTGCTTTTTTCGCTTCGTTTCCGCTTTTCTATTCCACCAGTTTCGGAGGTGCTTTTTATGTCTGGATGGCTATTCTCTTTTTCTTTGTTATCCAGGCTGTAGCTTATGAATACAGAATAAAACCGGACAATCTATTAGGGCAAAAGACATACGAATGGTTCCTCATTCTGAACGGGCTGTTCGGAACTATCCTGCTCGGAACAGCCGTAGGCACTCTATTCACTGGGGCTGAATTCACCGTTGCCCGGGACAATATCGGAAACCTTACCGGGAATAATACCATTTCCCAATGGCAAACGCCGTGGCGTGGGCTTGAAGCCGTTACCGATTACCGTAACATCGCTCTCGGTTTAGCCGTCTTTTTCCTTGCAAGGGTGTTAGCGATACACTATTTTTACAACAATATCAGAGATAATGAGATTGCAGCTTTATCCAAACGACCTTTGCTCATTTCATCTATCCTGTTCGTCGCCTTGTTCCTGACCTTTTTAATCAGCCTGCTATTCAGCGACGGCATGGCTGTCGACCCGGCCAATAATCTTATTCATACCGAACCTTATAAATACCTCCATAATTTTATTGAAATGCCGGTTATTGCTATACTGTTCTTGATAGGCGTAATTTCCGTATTATGGGGTATTTGGTTAGGTATATCCTCTGCAAGTCCGAAAGCGATATGGTTCAGCGGCACGGGAACTGTCGTAACCGTAACCATGTTGCTTTTAACCGCAGGATTCAATAATACGGCTTATTACCCCTCTTTAGCCGATATGCAAAGTTCCTTAACGATCTATAATAGCTCGTCCAGCGAATTCACTTTGAAAACAATGGCGATTGTATCTATTCTGATTCCTTTTGTTTTAGCCTATATCTGGTATGCATGGAAAGCCATGAACAAAAAACCGATTACTGCAAAAACGATTGAAGAAGAAGGAGGAGAAAAATATTAGAATTTTATCCGTTTATTAAAGGTAGAGGCTGTCAGAATTAATCGACAGCCTCTCTTTTCATCCATTATCTTCAACCATAATGTTTCCTGAAAATACAAGTCTACTCAATTTGTCAAATATCGTTCACTGATCACCATTTTTTTAATCCACCCAAAAGGAAAAAGGGAATAATTCGCATTATTCCCTTTTTCCTTTTAATTATAAAACACCGATTATTTTCTAAGTTTCGTCTTTTGCCCCGGTTTGATTTGATAGTCTGTATCCACTCCGTTTAACTTGGCCAAAGCATTCAAACGAATTCCATAACGCTGAGAAACATAATACAAAGTTTCTCCTTTTGAAACGTTATGCGTTACATATCCGTTACGGGCTTTCGATTTTTTATAACCGATATAAACGATACTACCCGGAGTTATCGTTGCCGGAGGAGTTTTCAGGTCATTGTACGCCAATAAAGCAGCTTCACTCTTACGAAGAGTTTTTGCCAAAGAAGCGAACGTATCGCCTTCCCTTGCAATCACAAACGGCACTTTATTGTTTTTATATACAGGAATAGGCGACTCTTTAACCATAGTATACCCTTCACCCGAAAATTTAGGCCCGTCATAAACACCGATTCCTGTTTCAGCAGAGTTCTTCGATCCCTTTCCCGGCCTGTTCGTTTCAGCGACGACAGTCGTTACCGAAGGCATAGCATCCACACCTCCGCCAACAACCTCTTCATCCAAAAGATATAACTTATTGGTTTCGATCGTTCTTATCAAAATATTGGCATATTCCGGATTCGTAGCATATCCTGCATCGCTCAATCCATGTGCCCAACTCTCATAATCGGTCGGTTCAAGGTCGAACAAAAAGCGATAACGGGACGAATTCGTCAGAAAATCGGAATGATCTTTAAAAGAATCGTACACATCCTTGTATCTTCTGAAACACTCGTCTTTAGCGTCATCGTCATAACTTATCGTTCCTCCAGTCCAGTCGCTTTTACATTTTATTCCGAAATGATTATTCGCCTCGGTTGCAAGAATACTGTTTCCGCTATCGGACTCAACCAAAGCCTGAGCCATTTTTATACTTGCAGGAATTCCGTACTCTTCCATACTTTCTATGGCCAACTGTTTATAAGCATCTATATACTCTTCGGTACTCATCTGCCTTTGAGCGAATGCACCGAAAGTAAACAACTGCATAAAAATAATCGATAACACTAATCTTTTCATATCTGCCGCTTATTTGAAACAATCGAAGATCTGCAAATGCCAAAACCTTCTTATTTTTGCATTAATTTTTATAAATAACAAATATATTAATTTTTTGGAGAATACCAACATTCAGGAAAACAGCGCCCCTTTCTCCGAAAATTCTTCTCTGGGCATTTATATTGTACTTTGGTATAAAAAGAATATCTTTGTAAGTAAATTAGAAAACCGATGTTTTCTCCGTAAAATAATCTTTTTTCTTTACATTAAACTGACGGTCTATGCGAATCACCGAACTCTGTGAAAATATTTTTTCCAAAGCAATAGAAGACTACCATAAATACGACAATGTAGATACTCCTATTCACAATCCCTATGCCAAAGGAAGCATAGAATATCTGCTTTACCTGAAAAACTGGATCGATACTGTACAATGGCATTTGGAAGATATTATCAGGGATCCGGAAATAGTACCGGAAACGGCATTAAAAATCAAACGCCGTATTGACGCTTCCAATCAAGAACGTACGGATATGGTAGAATATATCGATTCCTATTTTTTACAAAAGTACAGCGAGATCAAACCAAACCCGGGTGCGAAAATTAATACAGAAAGCCCGGCATGGGCTATTGACCGGCTCTCTATCCTCTATCTGAAAATTTTTCACATGGAAGCAGAAGTCAACCGGACCGATACCTCAAAAGAACACCACGACTCCTGTAACTCTAAATTAAGTATACTTCTCGAGCAAAAGAAAGACCTTTCTATTGCCATAGAAGAATTAATCGACGATATAGAAAGAGGGGACAAATACATGAAAGTTTATAAACAGATGAAAATGTATAACGATCCTTCTCTGAACCCAATTCTTTATAAGAATGCCAAATAAGAAAACTCGCATCCTTATTTTAAGATTCAGTGCTATGGGAGATGTCGCTATGATAGCTCCTGTATTGAGACAGGCCTCTATTCAGAATCCGGATGTCGAATTTTCTATTGCCACCCGGGCTTTTTTCACCCCCTTTTTCAATGGAATCGAAGGCGTACGCGTCATCGCATCGGATATAGACAAGCGATATAGAGGAATCGGCGGTATTTTCAAACTATACCGTGATATCCGCCACGAAGGGCCTTTCGATTATTTGATTGACTTGCACGATGTATTGAGAACACGATTTTTACGTGTTCTTTTCCGCTTTTCGGGCAGCCATGTTTTTCGGATAGATAAAGGCCGGAAAGAAAAAAAGGCTCTAACAAGAAAAAAGAATAAAAAATTCGCTCAGCTAAAAACGACAATCGACCGTTACGCCGATACGTTCCGAAAAGCCGGCATAAAATTAGATTTGGATTATCATCCGCCCCGTACACAATCGGAAATACCGGATAGCATACGGGCTATTTTTCCTGAGAAAAAAGGGAAATGGATAGGAATCGCCCCTTTTGCCAAACATAAGGGGAAAATATATCCTATCGACCAAATGGAATCGGTTATCGCTACATTGAGCAAGGAAGAAAACCTCTCCATTTTTCTATTCGGAGGCGGAAAAGAAGAACGAACTATTACAGAAAGATGGGCAACCCTTTATCCGCACACATTTTCCGTTATCGGTAAAATATCCTTACAAGAAGAAATTAACTTAATTTCGAATTTGGACTGTATGGTTAGCATGGACTCCTCCGCAATGCATATGGCTTCTTTGTCCGGAACTCGGGTCGTATCCATCTGGGGAGCTACTCATCCCTATGCCGGATTCTTAGGATTCGGACAAAACACGGAAGATGCCGTCGGGTTACTCCTCGATTGCCGTCCTTGCTCTGTTTACGGGAATAAACCGTGTTATAAAGGCACCTGGGAATGCTTGACACTATTGTCCCCTCAACAAATTATCGACAAAATTTCAGAAAAGTAACCCTATGCCCGATTTTAACGCCATATTAAAAAAATATTGGGGTTATGACTCGTTCCGCCCTCTTCAAAAAGAGGTTATAGAAAGTGTATATAACGGTTACGATACGTTAGCCCTGATGCCGACCGGAGGAGGCAAATCCATTACATTTCAAGTCGCTGCATTAGCGAAAGAAGGAATCTGTATCGTAGTAACACCCCTGATCTCCCTGATGAAAGACCAGGTCGATAACTTGCGCCGACACAAAATTATGGCACAAGCCATACACTCAGGATTAACATCCAGAGAAATAGACATTATTTTAGACAACTGCGTATACGGAGATTACAAATTTTTATATGTTTCTCCGGAAAGAATCGATACGACCATATTCAAAGCTCGTTTCGCCAAAATGCCCGTATCTCTTATAGCAGTGGATGAAGCCCATTGTATTTCTCAATGGGGATATGATTTCCGCCCGGCCTACCTGAATATTGCGGCATTAAGGCCTTTGGCTCCGAATGCACCTATTCTCGCCGTAACGGCCACCGCCACTCCCGAAGTGGCCAATGACATTATGAAACGGTTGGAATTCGCTGCTCCCAACCTGAAAAAAATGAGTTTTGCCCGTCCGAACCTCTCTTACCTTATTCGTAAAGTCGAAGATAAAAACGGACAATTATTGAAAATCATACAGGGAATCCCGGGAACAGGCATTGTTTATTGCCGTACCCGCAAAGAATGCGAAACAGTCAGCGAAATGCTTGTCAGAAACAATATAGCGGCAGACTTTTACCACGGAGGATTGAGTTATCCGTTACGGGCTGCCAAACAAGATGCATGGCTCAAGGGAAGCCTTCAGGTAATCGTGGCGACCAATGCTTTCGGAATGGGAATAGACAAACACGAAGTCCGTTATGTCGTACATTATGAAATGCCCGAAACGCTGGAAGCCTATTATCAGGAAGCAGGCAGGGCAGGCAGGGACGGAAAACCGGCCTTTGCCGTTTTATTGAACAGCGCAGGAGACCGCCTGACTGCTAACAAAAGGGTATCGGACGAATTTCCGCCCATAGAAACCATTAAAAACATATACAACCTGCTGTATAATTATCTGCAAATCGGGATAGGCGAAGGAAAAACGACCGCACATGATTTCAACCTTTACGATTTTTGCAGCAAATTCAGGATATTCTCCGTTACAGTACTGAATACCATAAAAATATTACAGTTAAACGGATATATGACTCTTACGGAGGAGATAGACAATCCCACCCGTATTATGTTTACCGTAAGCCGGGAAGAACTCTATCGGATACAAATCAACCACGAAGAACTGGAAAACTTCATCCGTATTCTGTTACGGCTTTATACCGGGCTTTTTTCCGAATTCGTAGCGATAGACGAAGAGTACATCGCTCATTTATCGGGTTATACGACCGAATACATCGGAAATGCTTTCAAACGATTAGGGCAATTACGAGTCATCAGTTATATTCCCCGCAAACAAAGCCCGTTACTGATTTTAAATGAAGAACGACTGACTCCGGATAATCTGCGTATCTCCCCCGACAGTTATGCCAACCGAAAAAAGAATGCCATTCATCGGTTAGAAAGTGTTTTCGAGTATATAGAGCGTACTGACAAATGCCGCAGCCTCATTCTTCAAAACTATTTCGGGGAAAAAACCGACCTTCCTTGCGGGCTGTGCGACGTTTGCCGCAACGACAAAAAACAGAATACAAACGATAAAAGACAAGAAGCCAAACGATTTATCATTTCCGTATTGCAAAAAAAAGACACCGATATCAAGGAACTTTCTGCCATAATCAAAGGCGACTCCGATATCGTAAAAGCAGAATTAAGAGAACTGATCGCATCGGGTACCGTTATTCAACATAAAGACGGCACCCTGTCCCTCTCCTCCAAAAATGTTACAAATTAACGGTCCCTACTTCGATCATCTCACAATCGGGATGATATTTTTCTAAGTAGTCAGAAAGATATTTAAACGTATCTTCGTCAATTACTTTATCCGTCCCGAAATAACGGTTATAAGCCAATGCAGCTACTTCAATACCGCGATTACGACATACTTCCAGGCTCAATAAAGTGTGATTGACACTTCCTAATTTACCGGAAGTAACCAAAATTAAAGGTAAACCGCTGTTCTGAATATAATCGATCGTAGTAATCCGTTCGTTCAACGGTACATGAAGGCCTCCTGCCCCCTCAATGAACAATAATTCGTATTTTGCGCTCAACTGCCGTATGGAACGCGCTATTGCATCGAAATCGATCTCTTTTTTATCAATTGTACTAGCAAGATAAGGCGACGCAGGATAAGAAAAGACAACCGGGCAGGTCGTTCCATCCACATCTTCCGGCAAAAGGTCGATTCCCATTATACGGCGGTGTACGTCGATATCGATAGACACCCCTCTATCTCCCAATCCTCCGGTCTGGATAAATTTCTGAGTTATCACATTGATTCCCCGTTCTTTAGCTCTGGCAGCCAAAACGCCTGTAACATAACTTTTTCCTGCATCTGTATCGATTCCCGATACAAAATAAACACCTTTCGTTATCGCCATAACATTTATATTCTAAAAAACATATACCGATTACCACATTTCCGTCACACGGGAAGTAGGAGACACATCGAGTGAAACAAAATCATTCCTCAAATATTTATAATACCCGGAAATAGCTATCATCGCCGCATTATCGGTAGTAAACCTGAATTGCGGCAGATAAACATTCCAGCCACGCCGTTCTCCCTCTTCTTTCAATGCTTTTCTTAAACCGCTATTGGCAGAAACACCCCCTGCGACAGCGACCTCTTTAATACCCGTCGCCTTAGCCGCCTTAACCAACTTCGTCATCAATATATCGATAATCGTGCTTTGCAACGAAGCACACAAATCTACCTTATTCTCTTCTATAAAATTTTTATTCTCTGCAACTTCATCCCGCAAAAAATAGAGAAAAGAAGTTTTTAGCCCGCTAAAACTATAATCATAATCCGGAACGGAAGGTTTGGCAAACTTAAATTTTTTCGGATTTCCTTCCTGTGCCAACTTATCGATTACCGGCCCTCCCGGATAGGGCAACCCCATTACTTTGGCACATTTGTCAAAAGCTTCTCCTGCAGCATCGTCTATCGTCTGTCCCACAACTTCCATATCCAGATAATCCTTTACATATACGATTTGAGTATGTCCTCCGGAAACCAGTAAACAGAGGAACGGAAAGGCTGGATGCTTCAGTTCTTTTCCCTCCTCATCGAGAAAATGCGCCAATATATGGCCCAATAAATGATTGCATTCTATTAAAGGGATATTCCGGGCGAGCGATAACCCTTTGGCAAAAGAAACCCCTACTAACAACGACCCCAACAATCCCGGTCCCCGGGTAAAAGCTATTCCGTCGATATCATCGACCGTAACTCCTGCATCCTTCAATGCCTTATCCACTACCGGAACGATATTTTGCTGGTGTGCACGGGAAGCAAGTTCAGGAACTACCCCACCCCATTTTTTATGGACATCCTGATTTGCAATAACATTCGACAACAGGCAAGTATTGCGGATAACCGCCGCCGAGGTATCATCGCAGGAAGATTCTATCCCTAAAATAGTTATTTCCATCTTTGAAAATTAATGTTATTTTTGCATTACAGATACTTCTCTGAACCTCTCTGCAAGCAACTTCAAAGATAATCAAACGATTTATAATGAAAAAATTATTACGGATAATCCTCAACACTATTGCTTCTATCCTGCTATTTTTCATAGTGTTGCCATTATTCGTTTCATTAATTTTTCAAATAAATTTCGTACAAAATTTTATTATCGACAGACTGACCGAAAAGCTCAGTACCAAACTCGAAACAGAGATTTCCATTAAAAGAATCGACCTGAAACTTTTTTATAACGCTTATGTCGAAGGATTTTATGTTCAGGACCCGATTGAAAAAGACACTCTCCTTTATGTCGACAACCTGTCTGCCCGACTCAAGGGAATCAACCTATTGACAGGCAAAGTAACTATCGACAACATCAATCTTCAGAAAGGAAAATTTTTTCTGAATAACGATAGTACTTTGACAATGAATATAAAATATATTACTCAAAAACTCAAACGCAAAGACAAAAAGGAAAGGGAAAAAAGATTCAAAATGGATATCAATTCCATTATCGCCGATTCTGTCGATTTTCAATTCCGTAAATACGGACACCGTATCGTAGAAGCAGGTATCAATTTTCAGGATATGGAATTTAAAAACATCGCTACCCGAATAAATAATTTTCGGCTGATAGGCGACAGTATCAATATGAGTATCGACTCCATTCATTTTACTGAAAAAAGCGGAACTGTATTCGACAATGTCAAAACCAAAAATCTTACCCTTTCACCCAATATTATCCGACTGACAGATTTACGGGTACGAATAGATCGTTCATGGATAGACATGAATAACTTTTCCCTTCATTTCCATGATTGGACAATGACGGATTTCATCCAGAACGTCACCATGAAAGCCGATGTTTTGGACAGTCGCATCGATTTCCGTACCATTGCCCAATTTACCGGACGCAAACGCCCGTGGAAATCGGTCGTCTCTTTTGCCGGTTCCATGGAAGGAACTATCGACAATATGGCAGGATTAGTGCGTAAAGCTCAGACACATACGACATTACTCAAAGATGTTACTTTTGTTCTCCGGGGCCTGCCCGACATACGGAATACCCTGTTCAACATAGATATTCCGCAATTATCCTGTTCATTAAACGACGTCGGTTCCATATATACCGATTTTACCGGCAAACAATTAGCCGACCTAAGCAAATACGAGCAGTTGTCTCCTATCCTTTTCAACGGCAGTTTCAACGGATTCATATCGGATTACGAATCCAAAGGAAAACTGGTAACCGCATTAGGGACCGTTAATCTGAACATCAATAACGAACCCATCCAACAAGGATTTCGTTTCAACGGAAATCTCAACACTTCCGGTTTCGAGTTAGGGCATCTGTTTCGGTCGAACGATATGGGGCAGTTATCGCTGAATGCCGATATAGACGCCACCATTACAGCCGACTCTGCAAATATCAATACCCAAACATTAATTTCCGATTTCTCTTTTAAAGACTATCATTACAAAGATATCGAAATAGACGGTGATTTCGTGAACAAAACATTCTTAGGATATATCGGATGTAAAGATCCCAATATCGATTTCGATTTCAACGGATTTGTCGAGTTCGATGAATCTCTTCCCACATACGATTTCAAGCTCAGTGTCCGGGAAGCCGATCTATACACATTAAACCTGAATAAACGGGACAGCATTTCTCTGCTCTCGGGAAACATTATCGCCAATGGTTCAGGCTCTAACTTAGACAATCTAAACGGAAATATCGAAATAAACGGATTGAAATATATTAACCCGGTCGATACCATCAATGCAGGACAAATTACGATTACAACCCAAAACGACGAACAAAATAAATCCATAAAATTCAATTCCAATTTTGCAGACATTGAATTACGGGGACAACAAAGTTATTACAATATATTCCCTTATTTAAAAAATACCATTCAAAAATATCTTCCTTCTTTACAGGAAACCAATTTAGAAATGTTATCATATTCCTTATCCGATAACCGACAAGAGTCCGACACGCAAAAAAAGCAGGAACCGAAAAATATCGAATCGGCAAAGAATAGTTACTATGTCGTAAACCTAAATGTGAAAGAGGCCAATAATGTGGCCGGAATTTTCCTGCCGGGGTTAAACGTGGCCGAGGGGACTAAATTATCATTCCTTTTCAATCCTGCTATCGACCAATTTTCATTCAGTTTCAATTCCGAATATATCAACAGAGGCAACACCCTATTTTCCAATATTAACATCGATACGCAAAACGTAGCGGATTCCATATCCCTGTTCGCCCGTGCTGACGAAATCATTCTTAACCGGCTGTATGTACCCAACCTTTCCATATTAGGCGGCATTAAAAACAACAACATCAATATTTATTCCCGTTTCTCCAACAAAGACGACGGAACAAGCGCTTTCATTGCCATGCAATCGGTTATCAGGCGGAATGAAACAACAGGTACCCCTCAAATACGCATTAATCTCCAGCCCTCTTATATCACTTTTAACAACCAGACCTGGCAAACCAACACACCTACCATCACCATCGATTCGGCACATATACATATTCCCAACTTCAATATTTCCTCAGGGGTTCAGAATCTTGCCGTAAACGGAGATATTTCCCGACAGGAAACCGATACGCTGGCAATAAAACTATCCAATTTCAACCTTGCCCCTCTGTCCCGTATTACCGACAGAATGGGGTACCAGATAGGAGGGACCGTAGATGGAAACGTACGAATGATTTCCGTAATGCAAAACATGTACTTTTTATCCCAAATAGATATTAAATCTCTGACATTGAACGGGCATCAATTTCAGGATGCCATTTTCCGCAGTGCATGGGCTCCCGATGACAGACGTATTTATTACACACTAAATACACAAGGGAGCAAACTCATAGACGGACATTTTACTCCGAAGACCAAACACTATTTCGCACAAATCGATATTCCGAATATCGATATCTCCTTAATATCTCCGTTTTTACAAGGAATCATGGAAGACACACGGGGAACAGGTCATGTAAAAGTAACCGCATCCAATCCCGACGGCTATTTCGCATTGAACGGAACAGTAGAAATTCCTGAATTCACAGCGACTATCGCCTTCACAAAAGTAAGATATACAGTAAGCGGTACGGTAGATGTGAAAGATAACCAGTTCACCCTACGCCCGGGAGGAAAAATCGTAGATGAATCGGGAACCGAGGCTCCTCTGGATGCATGGCTTACCAATACCCGTTTTAAAAACGTCAATTATTTTATCGGAATGCACCCGTCCAGAATGCTTTGCATGAACACTTCGGCAAAAGATAATGACCTTTTCTACGGAACCATATATGCTTCAGGAGATGTAACGATACGAGGACGGGGGAAACGGGTAACTATGGATGTTACGGCAACCACAGACGCTCCCTCGACCTTCTCTATGCCCCTATCGGATAAATCGACTATGACAGAAGCCGATTTTATTACTTTCGTCAGCCGGGAAGAACCGCAAGAGGTGAAACGCACCTTTATTCTGAACGATAAAAAGAAAAATAAATCCCAAGGTAGTTTCGATATGAACATGAATGTTACGGTACTGCCCAATACTTACGCCCAAATTGTAATCGACCCGACTATCGGCGATATCATCAAAGGCCGGGGAACCGGTCAGTTCGTATTCCATGCTCGCCCGAAGGAGAGTATTTTTACTATAAACGGAGGTTATGAAATCGAGGAAGGGAATTACCTCTTTACCCTTAGCAATATTATTAATAAATATTTTACCATAAGGGAAGGGAGCACTATCACTTGGACAGGGGATCCTCTACAGGCCAACCTGAACATAACCGCTACTTACAATGTCAAAACCTCACTCGCTCCATTGTTGGGTAATGAACCGACATACCGCCGCCGTGTCGATGTGGATTGTAACATGACACTGACCGGGCAGTTACTGAGACCCGATATCCAACTCGGAATAGATATTCCGAATGCCGATCCCGAAACACAAAGCATGATAAACAGTACCCTGAACACAGAAGAATCCGTATCTATGCAGATATTCTGGCTCCTTTTCGCCAATAGTTTTTTTGCCGACAATAACCTTACTACCAGCAGTAACGTCAATGTAGGGCTCACTACCGGTGCGGCAGTAACAGGCATCGAATTTCTCTCCAATCAAATCAGCAACTGGATATCCAATGACAAATTCAACCTCGGAATCAATTATCGCCCCAAAAGCGACCTGACTTCCGACGAGGTGGAATTAAGCGTTTCTGCTCCCATACTGAAAGACAAGTTACTGCTGGATGTAGAAGGGAATTACGACTTTAACAATAATAATGCTTATACGACCGAATCTTTCAATAACCTTTCCGGAGATTTCTCCCTTACATGGATGTTGGATAATTCCGGAAATCTGCGTACTAAAGCATTCTCCCGGCAAATCAACACTTTCGATGAGAATCAAGGGCTTCAGGAAAGCGGGGTAGGTATCTATTATAAAGAGGACTTCAACCGGTTCAGCGACCTTGTACAAAAATATAAAGAGAATTGGGCTCAACGCAAAAAACGGCTAGAAATAAAACAAAATGCTATCGACAGTTTAGGAAGGAAAGTATATATCCGACAAAAAAGACAGGAAAACAAAGCGGCAAGGCAGGCAAACAGACAAGAAAACAGACAATAGATTTCTCATTTTTCTATCTGCTTTATAAAAAATAATATATATTTGTATCATTCGGTTTATTCTTTTTGCTTATTACAAATTATTCCGGGCACAAAACGACCGACCATAAAAGATACCACAACCTTAACATTAAAATTATGCCTCTTTACCTTCCCAAAACTTACCGTGCTAAATTAGGACCGGAAACGACAGAGCAAGCGATTAAAATGCTCAAAGACACTTTTCAGACACTTTTATCCGAGGAGCTATGTTTACGCCGAGTTACAGCTCCTCTTTTCGTCTTATCCGGAACAGGAATCAATGATGACCTAAACGGAAGCGAAAGAGCCGTCACTTTCCCAATCAAAGACTTAGACAACCGTAAAGCGGAAGTAGTACATTCACTTGCCAAATGGAAAAGGATGAAACTGGGAGAATACGATATCGCACCCGGTTACGGTTTATATACGGATATGAATGCAATCCGGGCAGATGAAGAATTAGATAATATACACTCCATATACGTGGACCAATGGGATTGGGAACGTACTATTCGCGAAGAAGATCGAAACCTTAAATTTCTAAAATCAATCGTAAAAAAAATATACCATATTATCCGTGAGGTAGAACAAAAAACGTATCGTACATTTTCGCATATTACACCCATTTTACCGGAAGAGATTACCTTTATCCATTCAGAAGCTTTACTACAAGCTTATCCGCATCTTTCACCGAAAGAAAGAGAGAATGAAGCGGCCAAAAAATATGGAGCCATTTTCATCATCGGTATCGGTAGTACGTTATCCAACGGAGAAAAGCATGACGGACGGGCTCCGGACTACGATGATTGGTCTTCCGAAACTGAAAACGGATATAAAGGGCTCAACGGAGATATCATTTTCTGGAATCCTATTCTAGAAAGTGCCTATGAAATATCATCCATGGGTATTCGTGTCAATAAAATAGCCCTAAAACGGCAACTGGAAATTACCGGTAGCGAAAACAGGGAAAAACTCCTGTTTCATCAAGCTTTGCTAAATGATAAAATTCCCCTTTCTATCGGCGGAGGTATCGGACAATCACGGCTTTGCATGTTTTTCTTGCGATGTGCCCATATCGGGGAAGTACAGTCGAGTATCTGGCCGGAAACAATGATAGAAGAATGCCGAAAAAACGGTATATTTTTAAAATAATACCTCTGAGAAATTTCTCAAAGGTATCGAAGTGATTATATTTTCAGACATTCATCAAAGGATAGCCTGATGAGCGGGCCTCAACAAATCGTTGATTGTTTTTACCGGATTAAACGTCGTAATCGGAACTTCGACGAACAAAGTCGTCCAATTCGCCATCGCACCATTCCATAGACCCGGCAATTCTTGTGCTTTCAGCGGTTTTCCATCTTGGGATTTCTGAGATATGAAACCGGTGGAAGGATCCGTATATCCGGTCAAATCGAATTTTTCTCCCCTGAAATTATTTACACCGCACAATAAATCCACCGGATTAAAATGCGTAGCTTCTTTCATCAAATATTTTTTATCCGGAGCTATTTGCGATGATTCGGCAATCTGTAACGATTCTGCCCCATCCGATGCCGTAACCCAGAAAGGACCTCCTCCCGGCTCTCCTTCATTTTTCACCATACCGCATACCCTAATCGGACGATCCAATATTTTATACAAATAGTCTCCCCGCTCTTTCAAAGAATATTTTCCGAACGACAACGGCAATTTATAACTAAGGTTCTTTTCGACAAAATGCGCTACTTCATCTATAAAATCCGAAGAAGAAACTTTTTTATCCCACTCTTTCAAATAAGCGAATATCTTATCTTGTACGGACAACAACACCCCCAACAATACCTTTTTATAACAAACCGTATCTTTTATCCGACATTCGACAGTTACATTATCCACCGTTTTAATATATATTACATCTGCCTCCAGCGCATTTAAATTTCCGATTAATGCGCCATGTCCTGCCGGGCGAAACAACAAAGTTCCATCTGCCGACCGAAACGGCTCATTATGTTCATCTACGGCAATCGTATCGGTAGCGGACTGTTGTTCCGAATAAGATATCTCATAAATTACCCCATAACGTTTTTCATATTCCGGCACCACACGTTCCGTTAATTTCTTAAAATCTTCACGATGTTCCGGCGAAACGGTAAAATGAATACTTACTCTGTCTCCTTTCCCTTTGGCATAAGCAGCCCCTTCTACCAAATGTTCTTCCAATGCGGTACGGCACTCTTCCTTATAACGATGGAATGACAACAAAGCTTTCGGTTTTTTCCCATAATTCAATCCCGGTTCTCCGATAATACATTTTACGATCTGCCTGCTTTCCTCATCTTTTTCAATATATTTCCGCAATTCCGGATAAAAAGCAAACTCCTCTATCCGGTTCAATACCTCTCCAACCGATGCCGATTCCTCTTTTCCCGATACATACCCGTACAAATCCTTAAACATACGGGAAGCAGCCCCTGAAGCCGGTACAAACTTGATAAAAGCCAACCTCCCCGATTCTTTCTCCGCTATCTCTACCATACGTTTCACTTCTTCCCCACTCAATCTAAAGATTCCATCGCTTACCGTTGCCGCCCGGGAGACTGGAAGGAACGGGAATCCCCGTTTAAAATTTTCTATTTGTGCTTTTACCTTATCTACGGATAATCCTTTTTCCTCAATTTGAGAAATATCTTTCTGGGTAAACATACTAATTTATTATATATAAACGTCCTTATAATAATCGGAATAGTAATTTTTTCAAATATTCAATACATTCCTTATCAATTATCGTAAAGATAATAAAGTTTATCCGGAAAACATTATAAAAAAGAAGAACAAACCTCAATATTTTCAAATAATTTCGAATTTTCCCTAATCTTTTCATTTCTATCTGTTTTACCCGACTAGAAACTACCGATAACCGAAAAGTACCGACTATATTCCGATAGACTCAGAAACAAATCATACCTCTCTCCCCTTTTTAACGAATAATACGAAAGAAATAAAAAATTAAAAAAATCGACAATCGATAAAAAATTCAAATTCTGTACAAAATTGTGCGGGATATTTGTAATATAAAACACATGCAACCATATTAACATTAAAATTCAAATATTATGAAAAAGATTCTTTTTGTAATCGCATTATTGTTCGCAGGAATTGCAACAGCGAATGCCAGCCCGGAACGTCCTATTACGATAGACCAACTGCCTAAAACGGCACAGGAATTTTTAGCGGCGCATTTCAAAGACCTGACCGTAGCATATGCCGTAGCAGAACAAAAATTCACAGGAACCGAATATGAAGTAGTATATACGGACCGTACAGAAGTAGATTTTCGTTCAGACGGACAATGGGACAGCGTAGAACGCAAATACAGCGCTATTCCGGATTCCATCGTTCCCCAACAAATCAGGGATTTTGTCGCAAAAAACAATTATCCCGGACAATTCATTAAAAAAATCGAACGCAATGCCTATACCTGGGAAATAGAACTCTCTTCCGACATTGAAATCAAATTCGATGTACATTTCAACGTAATCGACATCGACGATTAAATCGGCAAATTTGCAGTGATATAAACTTCATCGCAAATCCCCGATTCATCAAAACCACACCGGCGGCTTTTTTTCAATAGGAAAAGGACAGCCGGTGCGGCTTTTTTTTTACAATCGGTTACCTGTTCTGAAAACAGGCCGAATTACCGATTAAAATACTTTGGAATCTGTCTGAAAAATCTTTCAGAATACAAATACTTTCTATTCGACCCTTTCTTATTTAAAATATCTTTTTGAGGAAACATAAATTTCATTACTTTTATAAATCAATTTTTATATCTGCATACGGATATCGACATCCGCATCAAATATTTAATCGTCGATTTTTCATTATTATTCTGAAAATAACCTATTCTCCGAAACGCTATGGTTCAAGAAAAGAACAAACAACTAAAAAGCCTCAATACTTTCGGTATTTCATGCTATGCCGACCAATATATCGAATTTACAGGAGCCGATGATCTTTATCATATATTCTCCCGCAACCTGCCGGAACAATGGCAAGTTCTCAGCGGAGGCAGCAATATCCTGTTTACCGGAAATTACAAAGGCACATTATTACACCCGACCGACAACAGTATAGAAATAATAGAAGATACACCCCATGATGTTCTTATCCGGACAGGAGCAGGAACCGTATGGGATGACTTCGTACTCTATTGCGTAGAACATGAATTGTCCGGTGCGGAAAACCTCTCTTACATACCGGGTTATACCGGAGCGGCTCCGGTACAAAATATCGGGGCATACGGCAGTGAAGCCAAAGATATTATCGAAACCGTAGAAATATTCGACCTTTCGAAACTTTCCACCCGAAACCTTACAAAAGAAGAGTGCGCATTCGGTTACCGGGACAGCATCTTTAAAAATGCATTGAAAGGGAAAGCCATTGTAACCAACGTTTTTTTCCGGTTGCATAAAATTTTCACCCCAAATCTCTCATACAGCAACTTAGAAGAACGGGTAACCGCATTAGGCAATATTTCCCTGCAAAACGTACGCAAAGCCGTTATCGATACCCGGAAAGAAAAATTACCGGATCCGAAAAAAATAGGAAACGGCGGTAGTTTTTTCAAAAATCCGGTAGTAGCTCCCGAAATTGCAGAAACTTTACAACGGCAATATCCCGATATGCCGGTTTATCAAACTGCTAACGGAGTTAAAATACCTGCCGGCTGGCTGATAGATAAAGCCGGTTGGAAAGGATACCGGCGGGGAGATGCAGGCGTACATACCAAACAAGCATTAGTACTGGTAAATTATGCAAACGCCTCAGGACAAGATATTTTGACATTAGCAACCGATATACGAAACGATATTCTGCAAAAATTCGGTATTGTAATTACACCTGAAATCAACATCTTATAAACAAGATTTGAACAGTTATGTTACTTGCAAAATTTAAAGCATACATCGAACGGGAAAGGCTATTTTCTGCGGATGACCAGATCATTGCAGGAGTAAGCGGAGGTATCGATTCTATGGTCATGTTAAGGCTTTTGTTCGAATGTGGTTACCGGATAGCCGTTGCCCATTGCAATTTTTCACTAAGGGGCGAAGAATCCGACGGTGACGAGCAATTAGTCGAGGAAACGGCAAAACAGTACAACATCCCTCTGTATTCGGTTCGGTTCAACACACATAAAGAAGCGGAAAAGCAGGGGGAATCCATTCAAATGGCAGCTCGCAGGCTACGCTATGAATGGTTCGAAGAATTGGCAGATAAATACGGTTATAATAAAATTGCCATCGCCCACAACAACGACGATACTATCGAAACGTTTTTTATAAACCTGATACGCGGGACAGGAATCCGGGGATTAAACGGAATCCCTGTAACCAACGGGAAAATCGTCCGTCCGCTCATATTCGCTCCCAGAAATGAGATAGAGGAATATGCCTGCAACAACTGCATCGCTTACCGGGACGATTCCACCAACGCTTCGGACAAATACTTACGCAACAAAATACGCCATAACCTGATTCCCCGATTCAAAGAAATAGCAGACGGATTCAATATAACGATGACGGACAATCTATACCACATAAGCAATACCGCCACCCTTCTGTACTCTTTTATCGGAAAGTTGAAAAAAGAGGCCATTTCACCCCAAGGAACCGATTGCTTTACTATCGACTTAAACAAATTATCCGGTTATACTCCGTCCGACTATCTCCTTTTCGAAATCATGCGGGACTGGAAATTCAAATATCTAACGGTACAGGAACTTTCCCGTTGTATCGAAGCGAAAGAAAGCGGACGGCAATTTTTGTCTTCCACCCATACCGCTTTATTAGACAGAAAGAAAATTATCATCGCTCCCAAAAAAACCTCGTCGTTCCCAAAAGAACAAATAACCATAACTTCCGAAGGGACATTCACTTTCGGGAATTTCATATTTTCATTCCGAATAATACCGCGCGAAAAAGTCAGCACATTAAAAACCGCTCCTGATACCGCATTAGTTGATGCGGACAAAGCAGAATTTCCTCTTATTATCAGACATATATGTTATGGAGATGCCTTTCATCCATTGGGAATGAAAGGCACAAAAAAAATCAGCGATTTTTTAATAGATGCAAAAATTCCTCTGACAGATAAACCCTATCAAACCGTCGTAACCCACAAAGGGCATATTATCTGGCTGACAGGTTTCCGCCTCGACGAATGCTATAAAATAGTTCCAGAAACCCGCCGCATTCTGGAAATAAAAATAGACAGGCCGAACGATACGTTTTAAAAACGGGCATCGTTATATATTATTCGGAATATTTTAAAAATAGTTTTTTTCATCTATATTTGTAAAAATTGCAACGAGGAGTATAAATAAATGGATTTACAATCTGTAAAACAACGGTTTGGAATCATCGGCAACAACCCGCAACTTGAAAGAGCATTGGAAATAGCAGTCCGGGTAGCTCCTACCGATTTATCCGTATTAATTACAGGGGAGAGCGGCGTCGGAAAAGAATTTTTTCCCCAGATCATTCACTTTTATTCATCCCGGAAACACGGCAATTACATTGCTGTTAATTGCGGTGCCATTCCGGAAGGGACTATCGACTCGGAACTGTTCGGACACGAAAAGGGAGCTTTTACCGGAGCGACAGAGAGCCGTAAAGGCTATTTTGAAATAGCCGACGGAGGGACCATTTTTCTCGATGAAGTAGCCGAACTGCCCCAAACCACACAAGTACGGTTATTACGGGTATTGCAAACCGGCGAATTCATCAGGGTAGGAAGTTCAAAAGTCCTCAAAACCAATGTCCGTATCGTTGCAGCGACCAATATCAATCTTTCCCGGGCTATCGAAGAAAGAAAATTCCGGGAAGACCTTTATTACAGGCTTAATACCGTCCCTATCGTGGTTCCGCCGCTCAGGGAACGTAAAGCAGATATCCATCTGCTGTTTCGGAAATTCGTTGCAGATATCGCCAACCAATACCATATGCCTCCGATCAGTCTTTCCCAGGAAGCCAGAGAAACACTTGAAAATTACCAATGGCCAGGAAACATACGGCAACTGAAAAATGTAGCCGAACAAATATCGGTTATAGAAGAAGCCCGGGAAATATTGCCGGAAACCCTGAATAAATATCTTCCCCCCATTACGACTACTCCTATGGTTATCGGAGAATATAACCAAACGAAAGAGCAGGATAACGGTTATAGTACCGAACGGGAAATTCTTTACAAAGTATTGTTCGATATGCGGCACGATATAGCGGAGCTTAAACAAATGGTATGCAACCTCTCCAATACGCACGGAGAAACACATCCCGAACCGGTTGTTTCAGGAGCTCTGGTAGCAACGAAAAACAATTACTCTTCTCTGCCTGCAACCAACGACCATTACAATAAAGATTTATTCGACACGGCAGAAGTAGTGGAAGAAAACGTACCGGAAAAAGTTACGAAAGAAAGCATGCAGCGCGATGCCATTATCAAAGCGCTGAAACGCCACGGCGGACGCAGGAAAGAAGCTGCACGGGAATTGTTTATATCCGAAAGGACCCTTTACAGACGAATAAAAGAATTGAATATAAATGAACAAGATATTTAAAATATTGCTCTCTTTGACTGCACTGCTGACAGTAACGGCATCCTGCTCCGTCAAATACTCTTTCAACGGAGCATCCATCCCTCCCGAAGCACAAACCGTCAGTGTACAGCAATTTCAAAATTTCGCTACAATGGTAGCACCTATTCTAAGTTCGTCACTGACAGAAGGTCTGCAAGACCTTTTTTCACGCCAGACACGGCTTACCCTTGTCCGGGAAGACGGTGATCTTAGTTTTGAAGGAGAGATAGTCAATTATACTTCGACTCCTATCGCCGTAACCGGTGACGAATACGCTTCCATGAACAGGCTTACCGTTACTGTAAAAGTACGTTTCGAGAACAAAATACAACCTCAATACAATTATAATTCCCAGTTTTCCGCTTATGAAGATTACAACAGCAACCGATTATTACAAGAAGTAGAATCGACCTTAATCCCTCAAATCGTGGAAAAACTGGCAGAAGATATTTTCAACGCAGCCGTATCGAACTGGTAAGATGGACAAAACACTTTTCATAAAATTAATTTCTCACAAAGAGAACGTCACTTTTTATGAGAAAGAACTCGAAGATACGGTAGTACGCTATCCGTGGTTTACACTGGGCAAGGTATTGCTGCTAAAATCTTACCGTTCCAATAAGAAAAAACGTGAACAGGCCATTGCATTACACAAACAGATTGCCCTGAACCTGCTAACGCATAACTATCATAATTACCTCTTTTCCGCCCCTTTCTCCTTTCGTCCGGCAGAACGGACCAGAACCATAGAAATAATCAACTCTTTTCTTGAGAAAGAGATAAAACGGATTATTCCGAAAGAAAACGGAGAAGAAAATACAGACCTCGCCTCCGGGCAGGATTTCGATGAAAGCATTGTAACGGAAACACTGGCAAAAATATATGCCGGACAGGGACTAACGGACAAAGCTCTCAACATTTATACGAAATTATGTTTGAAATATCCAGAAAAAAGTGTTTACTTTGCAACTCAGATTAAAAACCTTCGCCTGTCCGATACAGAAAGAGGGAATAATCCGACTCCGGAATGGAATGCCATTGAAACAATGGGAATAAATATAACGGGATTAGACGATATAGATACTTCCCAAGGCATTGAAATTCCTGAACTGAATAATGATTACAAACATAAAAAACAGATAAAGTAAAATGTATATCTTCTTTATTGTATTGATTATCATTGCAAGTATTCTTTTAATACTTGCCGTATTGGCTCAACATCCCAAAAGCGGAATGGCCGCTAATTTCGGAGCCTCCAACCAGGTAATGGGAGTTCGCCAGACAACCGATTTTCTTGAGAAATTTACATGGGGAATCGCTATTTCTATCGTAGTGTTGAGTTTGCTTGCTACTATGACAATGCCGTCGGCTAAGATATCTCAAAGCAAATCGATTATCGAAGAAAACATCGAACAATCCATGGAACCCAATCAGGTTTTTGAAATTCCGATGACAATCGATTCATCCAATAATCAATAACTTTTTTAAGAAGAAAAGTTTTTGTATTTTTAAAACTGTAATCTGTTGAACAGATTACAGTTTTTTTATTTATCAATCCAAAACCAAACCGATATGGAATCTCTGAAAGACCGTTTTTTAAGATATGTCCGGATAGATACGCAAAGCGATCCGGAAAGTACGACTTATCCTTCCACCCCTGCCCAACTCGCATTTCTTTCCATGTTGAAAAAAGAGCTGGAGGAGATAGGGCTCAGCGACGTCGATATGGATTCCAACGGTTATGTAACGGCAACTATTCCGGCAACAATTTCCCAGTCCGTTCCTGTTATAGGATTTATCGCTCATGTGGATACCTCTCCCGACCTTTCAGGTAAAAATGTAAATCCCCGTATCATCGAAAATTACGACGGGAAAGACATACTGCTCAATAAAGAAGGGAATATCCTGTTGACTCCCGCCCAATTTCCAGAGTTAGCTTTATACAAAGGCGATACATTAATCGTAACCGACGGGAACACATTGTTAGGCGCCGATGACAAAGCAGGTGTAGCGGAAATCATAGATGCAGCGCAATACTTGATAAACAACCCGCATATCAAACACGGGAAAATCCGTATCGCATTCACTCCGGATGAAGAGATAGGACGAGGAGTAGATTTTTTCAATGTGAAAAAATTCGGCGCCGATTATGCATATACTATGGACGGAGGACGAAAAGGCGAGCTTGAATACGAAAATTTCAATGCAGCGAGCGCACGCATAGAAATACAAGGAAACAATGTACATCCCGGATATGCCAAAGGCAAAATGCTGAATGCCTTGCGGGCCGCTATGCTTATCGATGGCAAACTTCCTGCAGGCGAATGCCCTGAAAATACTGAAGGCCGGGAAGGTTTTTACCACCTGACCAAAATCTCCGGAAGTGTGGATTCCGCCTTGATGGAATATATTATTCGCGACCATGACCGTCAAAAATTCGAAGCAAGGAAACAATGCCTTACCAAGGCTGTGGAATACGTCAAAACGCTCGGATACGGTATCGACCTGCAACTCCGTGACCAATATTACAATATGCGCGAAATTATAGAACAAGGAAATATGTATATCGTAGAACGTGCAGAGAAAGCGATGGAGAAACTCGATATAAAACCGCATATTTCACCGGTCAGGGGAGGAACGGACGGTTGCCGCCTGTCATTTATGGGGCTTCCCTGCCCCAATCTTTTCGCCGGAGGTGAAAATTTTCATGGACGATATGAATTCATATCGCTCCAAACCATGCAAAAGGCTAAAGACCTGATCGTAGAAATCGCCACACAAGAATAACAAGCCTATCCCGACACCTTCATTATCGATAAAGCATTTTTCCAATATAATAAAAGAGGAACCTGTATGGTTCCTCTTTCCTTTAATATAACATCCGGCAAATTATTGAAGCGCTATCGAATGTTTATTTTTATTCCGTACCCTATACGCTGACGGAGTAATTCCATATTCGGTTTTGAACAATTTAATATAATGGGAAGAATTGCTGAAATTACATTCGTTACTGATTTGCATGATTCCTTTATTAGTCGTAATCAACATAAAGCGAGAATATTCCAACCTCTGTTGCAAAAACCATTTGTGAGGAGGTTTTTTAAATTGTGTTCTGAACTCTTTCTTAAAAGAGCTTACACTTATTTTGCACTGTCTCGCCAGTTCCTCGATCGTAATATTATTGAAAATATTATCGTAAATAATCTTTCGGAAATCATTTTTATCAAAGGAAACATCCCTCAACAATTTGCTTCGGACACAGGAATCTTTTTCTCTGAAAATAAAATACAACAATTCCGTAACCATAATTATTCCCGCAGGTTTATCACCGCCGATAACGCCTTCATCAAAATATCCGTTCAAAGAGCTAAAAAATGCCAATACTCCAGGAGCCGCTTGTTCTACGACAAGTTCGGTATTACAATTTTGGCAAATATGGGATGCATCGATATCCGTTCCGAAATTAGAGGTAAGAATATTCAGGTACTCGCAAAACTGTTCCGGTTCAAAATGGATCAATATCTGTTCAAATTCATTATGTTCATCCGGAACATCTTCAACATAATAAGTTCCTTTTTCGAAATAAATTACCTCTCCCGGAGATATTCCGATTCTTTTATCGCCATAATAAATAAACTTTTTCCCTTTGGATAAAAAAGCCAGTGTACTCCGGCTAAACTCACATAAATTAATAGTACCGCCGGAACTTTGCCTGTACCGAACAATTAAAGGAACATTTCGAATAATGGAATCAACACTCATGATATACCTAAATTTTATAGTTATGAAATTGTATAATTATATAGTATCTATCCTTTAAATTAAAAGATAAAACAGCGTTAATTAGTAATAACAAATATACAAAAATTATTGTAACAAAAAATTTTACATAATAATTATTGTAATTAAAATATAATATTGTACGACCATCTTCAATACTCACACAATAAATAAATGTTTATCAACACATTACATAAACACAAAATAAAATTTCACATAAAATAAACTATTTTAATAAAATACATTTATTGTATTTATCACAACAAAATAATATCATTTATTAAATTCACAAAAGAATATTTAACCATATAATAAATTATTACAATATATTATACTATTAAAAGATATTCTGAAAGTAAATTACAAGATATGCCCGCCTTTTCTTTTCGTTCAATTTTTAACCGAACTGCAATTAATACCAACAGCTTTATAAACATTTAACCGACAACTTATCAACATATCGACACATTTCATTTTCAAGGAATACACTTTTCCAAAACCCACCCTATTATTATTGTTGGTTTCAGCAAAAAAATATAATTTTGTAGTTTAATACTTATATATACATTTACGAAAGAAAGAGAGATAGATATATGTCAGAAAATTCAATGTTGGCAAAATTAGAAGGGCTTAAAACCAAATACGAGAATATAGCCGCCCAAATCACCGATCCGGAGGTTATGTCCGATATGAAAAGGTATGTATCCCTGAACAAAGAGTACAAAGAACTCATGCCGATCGTCGAGGCAAGCGAAAAATATAAAATCGCCATTTCCAACTTGGAAAACGCTAAAGATATTTTAGCGACCGAAAAAGACGAAGAGATGCGCGAAATGGCAAAAATTGAAATCGAAGAACTGGAACCTGCTATCGAACAGTTAGAAGAAGAAATCAAACTTTTGTTAATTCCTGCCGATCCTCAGGACAGTAAAAACGCTATTATGGAAATCCGGGGCGGAACAGGCGGCGACGAAGCAGCTATTTTTGCCGGCGATCTGCTCCGCATGTATATCCGTTTCTTTGAAAAGAAAGGATGGAAATACGAAATAACCAGCGAAACCCCCGGAACGGCCGGAGGGTATAAAGAAGTAATTATAAAAGTAACCGGTACCGGAGTATACGGAATTTTAAAATATGAATCCGGCGTACACCGTGTGCAGCGTGTTCCACAAACCGAGACACAGGGACGCGTACATACCTCGGCTGCATCCGTTGCCGTTTTACCGGAAGCGGAAGAATTCGATATCGACCTGAAAATGGAAGATATCCGTAAAGACACTTTTTGCGCATCGGGCCCGGGCGGACAATCCGTCAATACGACCTATTCCGCTATCCGGCTTACTCATATTCCTACCGGTATCGTCGTACAATGCCAGGATCAGAAATCCCAGCTAAAAAACTTCGATAAAGCATTGGAAGAGCTGCGTACCCGTATTTACAATCTCGAATATCAGAAATATTTGGATGAAATATCCAGTAAACGGAAAACTATGGTATCTACCGGCGACCGTTCTGCAAAAATACGTACGTACAATTATCCGCAGGGACGCGTTACAGACCACCGAATCAATTTAACCTTATATAACCTAACCGCTATAATGGACGGCGATATACAGGAAATTATCGACAAACTGCAATTTGCCGAAAATGCGGAACGACTGAAAGCAGCTGCTGAAGAAGAAAACTAATCCTAACTTTATAAACCGATTTACATACGATGGATAGCAATCAGTTATTTGAACAGATAAAGAAAAAAGAGAGTTTTCTATGTGTCGGATTGGATACCGATATAAAAAAAATTCCCGCCTGCCTGCTTTCAGAAGAAAATCCGGTTTTTTCTTTTAACAAGGCAATCATAGACGCTACGGCCGCTTATACGGTCTGTTACAAACCCAATCTCGCTTTTTACGAAGTACTCGGCGATACGGGATGGCAGGCATTTATCCATACCGTACAATATATCCGCAAGAACTATCCGGACATATTTATTATAGCCGACGCCAAAAGAGGAGACATAGGCAACACATCGCAAATGTATGCCAAAACGTTTTTTGAAACAGCGCATGTAGATGCGGTAACACTCTCTCCGTATATGGGCCACGATACGGCAGAACCATTCCTCGCTTATCAGGATAAATGGGGAGTGCTCCTTGCCTTAACATCCAACCCTTCTGCTTCCGATTTCGAAACGGAACGCATGGCTTCCGGAGAATGTTTGTACGAAACAGTCATTAAAAAATCCAAAGAGTGGGGTGACATAAATAACATCATGTATGTAGTAGGCGCTACTCAGGCTAAGATGTTGGAAAATATCCGAAAAATAATTCCGGAACATTTTTTGTTAGTTCCCGGTGTCGGGGCACAAGGAGGCAGTCTGGAAGAGGTGGCACGTTACGGCATGAACAGTAAATGCGGATTACTGGTCAATTCCTCACGGGGAATCATTTATGCAGACAAAAGCGAAAAATTCGCTGAAGCTGCAGGGCAAAAAGCATTCGAATTGCAACAAGCCATGAAAAAATTGCTCAACGATTTCTGCTATTAGTACTCTTTCAAATATTTTTGTCATTTTAACTTTTTTTCTTCACTTTAAAGAAATTTAAAACGAGTTTCTGCCGAATTTGTAAAAAATATGTTATATCTTTGAATATAAGATAAAAGTTACGAACGGATAAATAACCATTTTTAGACAATTACTAAATAAAATATTAAATGAAGCACTCTGTGCTTTTAAAAATTTTTCAATCATGGATATTACAAAAGAAAAACTTTCAGGAAAGACAAGAACTGAGCACGACTTATTAGGTAACAAAGAAGTGCCTGTTGAGTACTATTTCGGGGTACAGACCATGCGCGCCATTGAAAACTTCCACATCAGCCGCGTAAGACTTAATATGTTTCCTGCATTCGTTAACGGGCTTGCAATCGTAAAACAAGCTGCTGCAGAAGCAAACTGTGAATTAGGCCTGTTGAAACCGGAAATTAAAGATGCTATTGTAAATGCATGTAAAGAAATTACATCCGGCAAGTTACACGACCAATTCGTTGTAGATATGGTACAGGGCGGAGCAGGTACCTCAACCAATATGAACGCCAATGAAGTAATCGCAAACCGCGCATTGGAACTATTAGGCCATCAAAAAGGCGAATACAAATATTGTTCTCCGAACAACCACGTAAATATGTCTCAATCTACCAACGATGCTTATCCTACTGCTGTCAGAATCGCATTGTTGTACCGGACAAGAGATTTAATCGACACATTGAAAAAGTTGGTTGAAAGTTTCAAAAAGAAATCCGTTGAATTTGCAGACGTTATAAAAATGGGGCGTACCCAAATGCAGGACGCCGTTCCTATGACTTTAGGCCAAGAATTCGGCGCTTATGCCGCTACTTTGTCAGAAGAAATAGACCGTCTTGAAAATAACGTAAAACTGTTCCTTGAAGTGAATATGGGTGCTACCGCTATCGGTACAGGTATCAACTCCGATCCGGATTATACCCCTATTTGCATCAAACATTTGCAACAAATTACCGGAATGCCGATTGTTGCTGCCGGCAATATGATCGAAGCAACCAACGATACAGGTGCCTTTATCATGTATTCTGCCGCTGTAAAACGGTTAGGCGTAAAACTTTCCAAAATAAGCAACGACCTTCGTCTGTTATCTTCCGGCCCTCGTACAGGTTTCCATGAAATCAACCTTCCACCGATGCAACCGGGTTCTTCCATCATGCCGGGTAAAGTAAATCCGGTTATTCCGGAAGTTGTCAGCCAGGTTGCTTTCAAAGTCGTTGGTAACGATATGACCGTAACAATGGCTGTCGAAGCAGCTCAACTGGAATTGAATGCAATGGAACCGATTATCGTTCACTGTATGTTCGAATCTGTTGAAATGTTAATCAACGGTATGAATACTTTACGTGAAAGATGTATCGACGGCATTACTGCCAATAAAGATCGTTGCCGCGACTTAGTTTACCATAGCATCGGATTGGTTACCGCTCTGAACCCGTATATCGGTTATGAAGTATCGACCGAATTGGCAAAAGAAGCACTGGAACAAAATAAAGGTATCTATAATCTCGTTTTAGAAAAAGGAATTATGTCCAAAGAAGAACTGGATAAAATCCTTCTTCCGGAAAACATGGTTAAACCCCGTAAATTCATTAAGAAATAACAACCTTCGATAAACTGAAAAAGAGGATGTTATTTATTAACATCCTCTTTTTTACTAAATATGAATATCTATGAAAAAATTATTTTTTGCATTATTTATTTTAGCAGCAGCGATAAGCCTGCCTGCCCAGGCACAAGAAAAAAATTTTATCGATCAGAATTATGTGGAAGTTACCGGTAGTTCTATTATTAAAGCAACTCCGGATATCGTGTACCTGAATATTACCATCAACGAAAAACAGGGTACCGGCAAACAAGGACTCGAAAAAGCTGAAAAAGAGATGGTCTCTACACTCAAATCTTTAGGAATAGACATTGAAAAAGACCTTACCGTATCCGATTTTTCCAGCAGTTTTCTAAAAAGAAACAATATTACTTTAAGTAAAGATTATATATTGACATTGCGGGATATTTCAAAACTGAACGACATTTACACAAAATTGGAAGCAAGCGGAATTGCAAATGTCAATGTACGGAGCACCGACCTTTCCAATAGAACGGAATTACGTTTACAAGCCAAAAAAGAAGCTGTAATCGCAGCTAAAGAAAAAGCGGCCGTTTTAGTGGAAGCAGCCGGACGCAACTTAGGGAAAGCGTTATATATCATTGATTACGACCGAGATGCAACTCCCGTTTTAAGAACGTACAATAAAGCAATGGCATTAGGAAGCATGGCAAACGAAAGCGTTGCCATGGACGAAATAGCCCTCGATTTCAACGAAATGGAAATCACGGCAAATATCACCATCCGTTTCGCTATCATCGACTAACAGCCAATCCCTATGAAAACAGCGAAGATATTACAAAATATCTTCGCTGTTTTCATTAATCTTCATCCGAATAATACCGTTATAAGACTATGCGGAAACTAATCCGGTTTTTATTATTTTTGTAATCTATCTGGGTTCAATTTACGACAAACATGCTTGATTTCATACGGGATATCGCTTCCTACCAATTTTTACAAAACGCATTAATCGCCTCCTTATTAACAGGAGTAACTTGTGCTATCATAGGAACTTATATTGTGGTACGGCGTATGGTTTTTCTAAGCGGAGGAATCACACACGCCTCTTTCGGGGGAATCGGCATCGCTTATTATTTTGGATTCAATCCCATAATAGGGGCACTGATATTTTCTGTTCTGTCTTCCCTCGGAATGGATTACATCGCCTCTAAAACCAAAATGCGGGAAGATTCCGCTATCGGGGTACTCTGGGCTTTGGGAATGGCTATCGGAATTATCTTTATTTTCATGACTCCCGGCTATACTCCGAATCTGATGAGTTTTCTTTTCGGAAATATATTGACCATTACCGACGATATACTGCTCGGTAATGCCGTCATTGCTCTATTATTAATCGCCATTTTTACTTTTTTCAACCGGCAAATTATATTTACGGCTTTCGACAAAGATTTCGCCAAAACCCAAAACATTCCTGTCGCCCTGATTAACGGGACGATGCTGGTACTTACTGCAACAACTATTGTCCTGACAATTAAATTAGTAGGCATTGTTTTGTTGGTTTCCTTGCTGACAATTCCTCCTATAACGGTCAATACATTTACACATTCCTATAATAAAATAACTCTTTATGCCATAGTCATAACCTGTCTGGGCTCCATAACAGGTTTATATATCAGCTATATCTCCGATCTGCCGTCCGGAGCTTCCATTATTATTGTATTGGGAACATTTTACATACTTTCCCGGCTTATCTTCAGTATTCGGAAACATTACCGTTAAAACCAGAATTTTTTATCCAACCTGGATTCCGTTTTCCATTCTATTTCATCCGGAAGCGCAGGGAAAAAATCATAACCGGCCATATTCTCCACCGAATCGACAGTTACTGCATAAACCCTGAAATTCCGATTAACGTCATCAATATTCGGAATGATAAAACCTATCGAATAATAGTTTCCCTTATACTCCGTCAATACTACTTTATAAAAATAATTAGGTACAGTTACTCCTTCTCCGATACGTTTCATCGGTTTTTTATCGCTTTTCGATTTTAAAACACCTCCGGTAACCACATATACCGTATCGTATTTAGTTGCCCAACGTCGCACCTGCTGTTCCAAATCATTCCAACAATTCCGGTTCAACTGAGGTTTTTGGGGAGAGACATTGGATAACAAAAAGGTTTCTTCATTCTCCATCGGAGTATCGTCCCGGTCAGCCGATGGGAGCAAATGCCCCCTGTCATACCCCGAACGTTTGTAATCGGAAAGGGAAGCACTTTTCCAACCTTTCGATATGACATAAACATCTTCTTTAAAATTATTACTGCGTTCCGCTCCCTTTACCTGTACCTCTTTTCCGGTAAGGCAATACGCTACCCATTCGGATTGTTTATGAGAAGGAGAATACAAATAGCTGTAACGACCGATTTTATTCGTTACAAAATAGGTAGAATCCGAACACTCCGGCAACTCAAGGCGAACTTTGCTTTTATCGAAAAATATTTTCTTTTCCGCAGATGCGATACCGGCAGATACTGTTTCCCGTCCGGGTCTTTCTCTTTCCTTTTCATTTTTTCCCGTTTCGGATAAGTTTTTTGCAGGTTTCAAAGCCCCCTTTTTCTGTGCCGTATCATTCTTCACAAGCATTTCCCGCCCTATGTCTCCGGAAACAGGACACTCCCCGATTCCATTATAATGCATGGACAAATAAATAGCTATTCCCGTCATTATTAAGAGTAAAATAACGACGATAAAATAACCTTCTTTATTCTTTTTAGTATTTCTACGCGACGTTTTTTTTGCCCTTGCCATACCGATTATAAAACATCGTTATTCTTACGGGCGACAGCCCGTACCATATGATGCTTACCCAACGCACCGGGAAGCCTTTTTACTTCAAATCCCACTCTTCGGAGCGCCCTTTTCACCTCTCCTTTGGAAGAATAGGTAACCAACACGCCGTTATGTTCCATATGGTCATATATTTTTCCAAACATTTCATCCGTCCATAACTCCGGCTGGCTATCGGGAGAAAAAGCGTCATAATAGACAACCCGATATTCTCCTTCTAAAAAAGCTTTTTCCAAAGAGGCATAAATCTTTTTGATACGAAAATAAGAGGTAATCTCCACCTCCTTATCCCAATCGCAACTATGAATATCGAGAAATAAACGATACAACTCTTGGGGCATCAATCGTTCGTAATTAAGCGATTCGATTACAGTCCTGTCTACGGGAAAAAGTTCTATCGTATGATAAACGATTTCGATATTCCGTTTCATTGCCTCCCGCAATGTCAACAACGCATTCAGTCCGCTTCCGAATCCCATCTCCAAAACTTTAATCCGATTCCCGCCTACCGCATTCAGCCCAGCCCCGATATAGACATATTCACTTTCCGACAAGGCTCCTCCCACTGAATGATAAGTATCCCCCATCACCGGATGCACCAATGTATGCGAACCATCCGCCGTAACCTGCAATTCCGCCCGATGATAGATAACCTGCATTATTCCCGTCTTAACAACAATACGACATTTTCCACATGATGCGTATGCGGGAACATATCTACCGGCTGTACTTTTTCTACTTTATAATCTCTGTCGAGAATAGCCACATCACGAGCCTGTGTAGCCGGATTACAACTGACATAAACGATTCTTCGGGGAGCCGCCCGCAATACGGTCTCCGCTACCTCCTCATGGATACCCGTACGGGGAGGGTCCAAAATAATGACATCCGGTTTTCCGTTTTCTTCGATAAAAGCATCATTCAGGACATCTTTCATATCCCCTGCATAAAATACGGTATTCCCGATATGATTGAATGCCGAATTTTCGCGCGCATCTTCTATTGCTTCCGGGACATACTCCACCCCGACAACCTTTTTCGCCCGGAGTGCTACAAAATTAGCAATCGTCCCTGTCCCGGTATATAAATCATAAACGACCTCATTCCCGGTTAATCCGGCAAACTCCCTCGTTACCTTATAAAGTTCATACGCTTGTTCGGAATTGGTCTGATAAAACGATTTAGGACCTACCTTAAACCGCAACCCCTCCATATTTTCCACGATATAATCTTTACCATAGTAACAATTTACCGGCAAATCCCCATACGAATCATTCAATTTATCATTTATGATATAAATCAATGAGGTAATTTCAGGAAACCGCTCTTTTAAAAAATCGAGCAACTCTTCCCTTTTGGTTCTATCCTCATACGCAAATACCACGATAACCATCACATCGCCCGATGAAGCCGTACGAATTACGATATTACGCATAAAGCCGTCATGGTTTCTGACATCGTAATAACTATATCCCCGTTCTTTCGTAAACTCTTTCACTGCATTCCGGATCGCATTGGATGGCTCCCTCTGCAAATAACACTGTTCTATATCCAGTATTTTATCGAACATCCCTGTAATATGGAAGCCCAAGGCATGTTCTCTGTCCACTTCCGGATTATTTTCCAATTCCTTATACGGAATCCACCGTTTATCGGAAAAAGCGAATTCCAATTTATTCCGGTAATAACGAATATTTTCAGAACCGATAATCGGAGAAATTTCCGGCAATTCGACTTTCCCTATCCGGGTAAGCTGATCTTTCACCTGCCGCTGTTTATATTCCAACTGTTTATCATAAGGCAGGTTCTGCCATTTACAACCTCCGCAATCTCCGTAATGTCCGCAAAAAGGTTGTTCTCTGAATTGCGAATATTTGACATAACGGACCACATAGCCTTCCATAAATCGACGGCGCTTGTTACAAATCTGAACATCCACAATATCGCCGGGAACCGTAAACGGTACAAAAACCACTACATCATTATATTTTCCCAATGCTTTCCCTTCAGCAGCAACATCTATAATTTCAAGGCCTTCTATCAAGGGGTATTTATTTTTCTTTCTTGCCACAATTTCAATTTTTCGACAAAGATAATATTTTAAAAAGGACCGTAACGAGAATTCCGAAAAGAAACCGCCGGAATTTCTCCGGCAAACAAACCTTATAAAATAAAACAGCCGGTAAAATACCGGCTATCCATTTCATCCCCTCCCAAAAATTACCTGTAACGATTCAATAAATCGTCCGTCAGTTGGGAAGCCCTTCCTTGCCACACGAATATTCCCTTTTTATCCAAAAGTACCGTCATCGGCACATACCGGACATCATACGCTTCGAATGTTTCTCCTTCGTCATCAACCGCTACCATATAAGCCGGATTTTTCCCTGCAAAGAAATTCTGCACTTTCTCTTTATCATCCTTTGCCACAACAATAAAACTAATCTCCCCCTTATATCGTTCAGCAAAATCATTCAACCGCTCCAACTGCTCCTCAACCCCTTGACTATCCAAAACTAAAAAATCTATACAAAGGGACTTATTATTCAACATCTGGCCGGGAACGATAAATTCCGACACCTGTAATTGCGGAGCTTTTTCATTATAAACAAGTTTCTGGGCTACAACCGTCGTAACAGAAGCCGCCAAGAAGAATACGATCAATAAAATACACCTTTTCATTCACAAATATTTAGTTATATAACGATGCCTGTATAATCCTTTATCAACGGACGATAAAAATTTTTCCTCTTATCCCATCCGTGAACGGCAAAAGGAAGTTTTTTACTGTAAGCATAACACTCCTCCGGATTAATATCAAATGCAAAATCCAACGCTTCCTGCCAACCGGGAATTTTAAAATTCTTGTTCCATTCCGGTACTTCCATACTCCAAAACACATCCTCGTTATAACGCGATTTACCTTCTCTTTTCAGATACTCCGCAATGAGGGGGCCCATCTCGCAAACCGCCTTATAATGCGGCATAACTTTCCGCAAAGAAAAACCTCCATTACCGACTTTATTCCACAAATCGTAATTTTTCACCCCTGTTAAAGAACGGAAAAAATTTCTGAATCCCGAAAAAATCCTATAATAAAAAGCATCGTATTTCTTTTTTTTCATCCAGGGAGCCCCTATATAATCATATCCTAAAGAGCTCCAATATTCCAACCGATCATCGAATATAAACGCATCCAATTGACAAATCAAAATATATTCCGTTTCTAAAAAACGTTTATAAAATACAGGCGACATCATCAACCGGTTATATCCTGCCACTCCCTGAAAAAATCTATCTTCAAAAGATTCTATTCCAAAAGAATATCCCGGAACAAACGAAGTCCATGAAGAAATATCCAGAGATTCCGGTTTCACAAAAACTTTCTCATACCGATTCAATACACTGAAACAACGTTCCAACGATATCCGTTCGGTTTCACTCAATGCCGATTTATATACAGGAATTATAACCTTTACTTTACAATCCATATTAATTCGATTGCTGTAACTGCTGCATTTCTATTAATTTATGATATGCCCCTTTCTTTTCCAGCAATTCCGCATGAGTTCCTTCCTCAACAATCCTGCCCGACTCGATAACGATTATCTTATCGGCATGCTGTATCGTACTTAGGCGATGGGCAATCACCAAAGAGGTACGGTCTTTCAACAAAGAGGTCAACGCATCCTGCACCAGTTTTTCCGACTCGGTATCCAATGCGGATGTCGCTTCATCCAGAATCAATATTTCCGGATTCCGTAAAACAGCCCGGGCAATACTGAGCCTTTGGCGCTGTCCCCCCGACAATTTAGCGCCCCTATCTCCGATATTCGTCTGATAACCGTCTTCCGTTTCCATAATAAACTGATGGGCATTGGCCACCTTAGCGGCAGTAACTACCTCATCGAAAGAAGATGCGATATTTCCTAATTTAATATTCTGTTCGATAGTATCATTAAACAAAACGACCTCCTGAGAAACAATCCCCAATTTATCCCTTACAGAAGAGAGCTTATATTGCCGGATATCTATTCCGTCGATAGAAATACTCCCGCTATCCACATCATAAAAACGGGGTATCAAATCGGCAATAGTCGATTTTCCGCCTCCGGAAGCACCGACCAAAGCAACCGTTTCTCCTTTCTTTATCGTAAAACTGACTCCATGCAATACCTCTTTATTATCATAAGAAAAACGGACATTATCAAAAGCAATTTCTTCGTTAAAATGCTCCAACACAACCGGTTTTTCCACGTCGAGAATTTCCGGTTTGGCATCGATTAACCGAAGTACACGGTCACCGGCTGCCAACCCCTGATGAATCGTACTGAAAGAATCCGCAACGGAACGGGCCGGACGGGTAACCTGAGAGAACATGGCAAGATAAGCCAAAAAAGAACTTGCATCCAATCCTCCGCTAATCACCATGTTGCCGCCATAAATCAAAATAACGGCAACAGCCGATACCCCTAAAAATTCAGACATCGGAGAGGCCATCTGCTGACGGGTGGCCATGGAACGTAAAATGGAAGAATAGCGGGAATCTTTTTTCACAAACTTATTAATTACGTAATCTACCGCATTATACGATTTAACCACTTTTATCCCGGATAACGCCTCTTCCGCTATGCTTACCATATCGCCCAAAGATTCCTGCGCCTCCGTTGCACTTTTTCGCAAATGTTTTACGATATAGCCGATAATCAATGCCGTAATAGGCAGCATAGCCAAAACGAACAAAGTCAGCTTCCCTGAAATAGCAATCAATGCCACAAAATAACCGATAATCAAAGCAGGTTCTTTAAAAGCCACCTGCAAAGTATTGGTCACACAGAACTGTACGATATTTATATCCGAGGTCAATTTGGAAAGAATATCCCCCTTTCGCTCATTACTGAAAAAACGGACATTCAGGTTCATTACATTTCGAAAAAGAGCATCCCTGAGGTTTTGCAATGTATGTATCCGAAAATTTTCCATGATTTTCTGAGCGGCAAAACGGAATAAATTGCTTAATAGTACAGCCGATACTACAATTACACTCAAAAATACCAAAACATCCTGTAACGAATAGGAACTTCCGAATTGTAAATAAATAAAATATTTAATAATATTTTCAAGATACTCCGTAGATAGCTGGAACTCCGGCATCACCGTAACCGCCTGACGCATAGCCTCGCCATTAAACAAAGTCGTTAAAACGGGCATTATCAACGTAAAAGTCAACGTATTGAAAACAGCATGCAAAACGACACAAAAGAAATACGGTATCGCATATTTTTCTACCGGACGTGCAAATGTAAAAATTCGGAAAAAGGTTTTCATACAATTTATTTGATTTGGTACAAATGTAAGAAAAACAACCGGAAAACCTTATATCCGCTAAAAGAAAAGAGGTTCTACTCGCTTGCTTGTATATGCCGCGGAAAAAAATATCCGTCATCAAAAACAACGATACCAATTTTTACGAATGCCCGATACCAAACCGCAAATATCCAACTGTAAGCTCCCTGATTTCTTAAAATATAACAATTAGGGCTGTCTTAACATATAGCAACCTAAAAAATAACAACTTATTAATTTATTCCTACTCCGCTCCGGATTCTGCGTCATAATTGAATTTTACATCTTTAATATCCAATGTAGAACCTCTTAACCCTTGGTTCGGGTCCTGATTTGCATTTACAGCCGCCCAAAAATTATCTCCATAAGCACTGGAAGAGAACATCACGATAATATGGGTTACCGGTGTTTCATCTATTTTATCGGAATCTACAAAAGTTTCTTTAATAGGCTCCGTTGCACTTACCAAAGTCGGTTTCCCATCTACGGAAGCATAAGCATAAAAAGCGACTTCTCCACGGGAACCTCCGATATTCATATAAGGTTTATCCGCCAATTGCGCAGCATTCGGTTTTCCATAAATAAATTCAAGCGTCTGTTCAACAAAACCGTCATCCGAAGTAACATCTCCTATTTTTTCACTTGTCCGCAACCAGGCAGAAGCGATACGGATATAATTCCCGATTCCCTGATCCCTATTTTGCAATATAAAATAAATATCGCAAGAATCTTTTGTCGGCCGTCCTTGTGCATCTCCTTCCCGTATTATATTTAACAACCCGTCTTTCATGGTTTCCCCCGGAGTATAACGCATTTTAAAAGTTACGCTTTTCGGCCTGGAATTAAAAGAAGTGCCAAAATCAAGCATTTGTCGAGTTTTTCCTGCAAATCCCAAAGCAGCATTAAAATAAAAACGTCCCGTAAATAATGCACCTGCTACCACTTTTGATCCTGCTCGTTCTGTTGCCTTATTATCCACTTCAATCGTTTCCATTCGGGCATACGAAGGCGTTACATTATTCGGCATCGGACGAGTTGTAAAATAATAAATTTGAGATACCGATACAGCATTTGCTTCTGCAGTAGTTTTCCACGGCGTTTGAGTAGCTCCATCTCCAGGAACATAACCAAATTCTCCTGTTTTATCTATTTTTATTTGAGAACCATCTTTATCTGACGTTGCAACCGTCCATGTACTCATATCCGAGAAGTCGATCTGTTGTTGAGCATTCTCCTGATCCGGATGTTTTACCACAATTTTCCAAACTTTCTGAAAGGCACTATTCTCTGCAATTACCTTAAAAACAACCGGTTCACTGAAATTAGTAACGGATGAAGCATCTATCGTAGGACGTGCCAGATTGGAATATGACACCAAACGAACTTTCAGGTTCGCCATATCCATTGTCGAAGGAACTACCACATCTACATATCCTGTATCCCGCCAATCCACCTGAGGAGTTATCTTGGACGAACTCTGCCCCTCTATTTCAAAAGTCAATATATTCGCTTCCGTAGATTCCCCGAAATAATCTTTTGCGATACATCCCTGCAATAACAATATGGTTATCAACAAAATTCCTTTCAATATCTTTTGCATACCCTTATTTTCTTAAACTATTAACGTATTCCCTGTTTTTAAAATAATCCAAACCGAAATAGTAAGCGAATCCGAACTGTATATTAAACGGCATAAATTTAAAGCTCAATCCGTAACTGGTCATACTCCCTTTATCCACTTCATTATTGACCAATTTCGTTTTTTCCCAATAAGCAACGACCGGGTTCATCGCAAACTCAAATGCAAAACCTCTGGTCATGAAATACATAAACCCGGGTGAAATACCAAGCCCTACCCCTAATTTATCTTTTTTAATTTTATGTATTTCTGTCCCATTATCATAAACATTACGAGACAACGCATTCGTATAAGTAAAAAGCAAACTGGTTTCACTTACGATAAAAAAACGTTGTGCAGCATCTAACGGAAGATAATTCCTCAATACGACCGCACCGGTATAAGCACTACTTACGTTATTGGTCTCATAACTTTTCGCTCCGATCACAATATCCAAAATATCCGCATCCAATTTCAACCGCGTATCGTTGAATGTATATCCGAATTTCAACCCTACCGCAACATTATTCGCAACCAAATGCCCTGCCGAAACAGCCGCACTGAAATTTCTTCTGTAAACATCGTCTATCGTTGCCAAAGGTTCCAATAACATATCGTCGATATCATTGCTGCTAAAACCTATTCTGAAAGAGAAATAAGTCACCCGCTTTTCCAATAACGCATAACGGTCCTCACTTTCAAAAGCCTGTTTCCCGTACCCTTTATTTCTATTTACTTTCAAAAAAAGGAAATTAACATAATCCTTTTTCCCTTTTCTCGTCTTTACCGTATCTACTTTCTCACTATCATAATAGCCGACGGGATCATTTATAGCAGAATACCGGGTAACCTTAGGAGGAATCGATACCTGCATCGTATCCTGAATTTGCGGTTCCGGATACTGTTCTTCCGTTATTTCTCCCTCTGCCTCCACTCCTTCAGTTATCATTCCCTGCTGTTCATCTGTAAATTCGACTTCCCCTGCAACCTCTTTTTCATTTACAATATTCAATTTCTCATCGAAATTCGTCATAACCGGCTGTGCCTCATCCGACAATTCCGGCAATATAACGGACGCCTTTACAGCAAAGGATAACAACAACAATAATACACTAAAAGATAACTTGTTCATTCAAAATTTATTTAGTTTGAATATGAATTACTACTTCTGAAAATGGTATAACAAAACATCGTTCCAAAACATAAACTTCACAAAGATATTATTTTTTTTGAAAAACAATATCTTTTATACATTTTACAACTTTATCATACAGAGTATATTACATTTTCAGACTATCCATATTTCCACATCTTTGCAATAAACAGTATTCAGCTGCTACAAGTCAGATATCCGCAAAATACTCTTATTTATCCGAATGATTTCTTATTTCGAAATCACCTGCAAAAGATTCTTTTCGGAAATTAATTTGTTTTATCGAATAAAGAAGTTATATTTGTAAAAATATTTGAGCAAAGAGTTCTGACTAAGTAAAACGAGTTGGAATTCTTTATTTTTTACACCCCCTTAAAACAATAAGGGAATTAATACTGAATTATTATGTCTAAGGTAGTTTATTTAACAGAAGCAGGATTAGAAAAGTTAAAAAAGGAATTGGACCATCTGCGTAGTGTCGAGCGTCCGTCCATTGCTGCACAAATAGCAGAAGCCCGGGACAAAGGGGACCTATCTGAGAATGCCGAATACGATGCTGCCAAAGAAGCACAAGGCTTATTGGAAATGAAAATATCAAAACTGGAAGCTACTGTCGCTGCAGCAAGGATTATTCATGAATCCCAAATAGACACCAATAGTGTACAAATACTAAACCGTGTCAAAATCAAGAATGTCGGAACAGGCAAAATAATGGAATATACATTAGTTTCCGAAAATGAAGCCAATCTGAAAGAAGGTAAATTATCAATCGGTACTCCCATTGCAAAAGCCCTGTTGGGACGAAATCAAGGAGATATTGTCGATGTTCAGGTTCCTTCCGGCGCTATGAAACTGGAAATTTTAGAAATCGGTATTTAATCCGCATCTTTAACTTATCGAAGATTTTTGATATAAATCCGGGAACAAATTACAAAACACTTGTACTTGTTCCCGGATAATTTATATAATTACCTGTCGAATTCTTCCCTCCCTTTTACAATTTCTACCGCTCCCCTTAAAAAATCAACTTACACAGGATTCATTTCCTAATATTTTCGTGTATCTTTGCATCGGAAGTAAAATAAACCGGGATAGACACCGGAAATCTAACCCATAGTTAAAACAAAAAAAGATGCGTCATTTTACGAACGTTCACGATTTAGGCGACCTGCAATCTGCCCTGAAAGAAGCTTTTGAAATCAAAGCCGACAAATACAAATATTCTGAACTCGGAAAAAATAAAACCCTTATAATGGTTTTCTTCAATTCAAGCCTGAGAACCAGACTCAGTACCCAAAAAGCGGCAATGAACCTAGGAATGAATGTCATGGTTTTGGATGTCAATGCAGGTGCATGGAAATTAGAAACAGAACGGGGAGTAATCATGGATTCAGATAAGACAGAACATCTTCTAGAAGCAATCCCCGTTATGGGAAACTATTGCGATATTATCGGAGTACGTTCTTTCGCCCGGTTCGAAAACAAAGAAGACGATTATAACGAAAAGATATTAAATCAATTCATTCAATACTCGAATCGTCCGGTCGTAAGTATGGAAGCTGCTACACGTCATCCTTTGCAAAGTTTTGCAGATTTAATTACCATAGAAGAGTTCAAAAAGAAAAAACGCCCTAAAGTAGTAATGACATGGGCACCCCATCCCAAAGCTCTTCCACAAGCCGTACCCAACTCTTTTGCAGAATGGATGAATCAAACCGATTATGAATTCGTTATCACACATCCGGAAGGATATGAATTAGACCCTAAATTTACAGGTAATGCCCGAATCGAATACGACCAGGACAAAGCTTTCGAAGGAGCCGATTTCATATATGCAAAAAATTGGGCTGCCTATTCAGGTAACAATTATGGTAAAATTCTCAGCAAAGACCTTTCATGGACTGTCGATACCCGGAAAATGGAACTGACTGACAATGCCTATTTCATGCATTGCCTTCCCGTCCGACGCAATATGATAGTAACCGATGACGTTATAGAAAGTGAACAATCTTTGGTTATTCAGGAAGCGGCAAACCGGGAAATATCCGCCCAGGTCGTTCTGAAAAAGATCATAGAATCGCTATAAATACCAAAAGTATAAATTATAAAAATAGGAAAATTTATATTAAGTTTGTCACTTGTAAATTATTTATAATCAATTATAAGGTACAAAAACAACATGAGAAATCTCCTGCTTATAGCGCTATTCACATTGGCATTCGGCTATGCGTGTAAAAAAGATAAAACCGTTACTGCTCCTACATCACCTTACGCAAGGATCAATGTAGAGTTGTATGATGTAATCTCCAACGAGACATCCCTGACCATTACGATCGGTGCATACAAAACGCCATGGACATTTACATCTGCAGAAGATTGGTGTGTTCCCGAAAAAACCTCGGGAGACACAACTACAACCGTAAAAATCAATATTCAACAAAATACTTCTTTAGAAGAAAGAAAAGCCATTTGTACCCTTAATTACACTTTAGACGGTGAAGCAAAATCCCAAAATATTACAATAACTCAAGCAGGAGAAGCACAAGATGTTATATTGGATAAATATGAAGTCGATGTCGAACCGGCCGGAGGTGAAGTTATTTTAGAGTTAAAGGCCAATATGCCCTGGGAACTAATCAATAATAACAGCGCATGGGTACGCATGGTATCAACCTATACAATGGTACAGGAAAATATCAAACTGCAGATAGATCCCAATCCCAATATCAATTACAGAGAAGCAGCACTCCAATTCAAATTAAAGGATACGACTATCCACAAAATCGTTACCGTTTATCAATTCGGGCACGGTTCCATGGAGAAAGACAGCCTTGCATTAGTTAATCTATACAACAGTACAAACGGCAACAACTGGACGGAAAAATGGACTTTGAGTCAACCGGTCGATCAATGGGCCGGAGTAATCGTATCTAACGATACAAAAGATGGAAGAAGAGTTACAGGCCTTCTTCTCAATGAAAATAACCTCACCGGAACCATTCCTTCCGACATCGGCAACATTGCTTATCTCAATAGACTAAATTTAAGTAAGAACAATTTAACAGGCGATATTCTTTCTCCCATAAGTAAATTAACCGGATTAGTATATTTAGCATTAAACGATAACCAACTGACCGGTCAGATTCCTCAAGATTTCAATAATCTAACTAATCTGTACAGGCTTGCATTACAGAATAACCAATTATCCGGCGATATTCCCGATATTTTTGAAGAAATGCCCTATTTAACAGAGGTAGGACTCAGCAATAACAACTTAACAGGAACACTTCCTTCTTCATTAGGTAGCAAACCATTGGAACTATTATATCTGCAAAATAACCGGTTAAGCGGAACCATTCCGGATAGTTATTTACAAAATGAAGGTTGGAATACTACATGGCAACCAGACCTCTATATCTGTCCGCAGCAAGAAGGTTACGGATTTTCAAATTGCCAATAAACAATAAATGAAATAGAATAATTCCCAAAGAGAATGGTTATAAACCATTCTCTTTTTTATTTTTCAAATAAGAATTTCGATAACACAAAGTCAATGATAAAATTTTCCCTTAAAACCATTGATTAAACTCCTGAAATACACTTAAAGCAAAAGAGAAAAAACTGTATTGAAAAAGGAAAATAACGATAGAGAACCCAAAGAACAGGAAACAAAAAAGGAAAGGAATAAATCGGTAATAAAAAGAATTAACAGAGAAAGAGAATAATAGCAATTAAAGGAAAGAGGGCGGACGGATGGGAGGGAAAAGGAAAGAAGGAAAGAAGGAAAGAAGGAAAGAAGGAAAGAAGGAAAGAAAAGAGAGAAAGTAAGAAGAAAAAGAGAGCCAAAGAAACTAATAATCGCCACCCCTCCCCCCCCTTCAATTAAAAAAACCGGATAAAGTATTATCTCTTTATCCGGTTATATCGGCGGCTACCTACTCTCCCACATAAATATGCAGTACCATCGGCGTTGATGAGCTTAACTTCTCTGTTCGGAATGG
>DVIX01000028.1 GCA_018710935.1 Candidatus Avirikenella pullistercoris
CCTGATAATTTTTTCAAAACTTCCATTCCGGCCAGGAATTCTTCATCCATATTCTGGAGAAGGAAATCTACATCCGGAGCCAGAGGTGCTGAATCAAAACCCGAAACAAAAATAGCTCTCGGTTTATCAGCCGGATTAGCAATAATACCATAAGGACGCTGAATCATCATCGGCCACAAGCCGGCAGACAACATCAACTCTATCGCTTTTTCAGCAGAAAGAGCCTCTATTTTGCCTACTTCAAACTCCTCATAACTCCTTGTTTCGTCGGGAGTAACAACTACTTCCAGGATTTTTCGCTTCTCTCCACGGTTAACAGCCGTGACTTTACCACTCACCGGCGAAGTAAACAATACCTCCGGGTGATACTTGTCGAAGAAAAGCGGAGTTCCTGCTTTTACCTCGTCATCAATCTTTACCAATAATTTAGGAGTAACCCCCTCAAAATCGGTAGGCTTCACTGCATAAGTTTCTGCAAGCGGAGCATTGACAAGAACCTTTTCAGCAGCTCCTATCAAATTGATGTCGAGACCTTTCTTTAATCGGATAACTTTCGACATATTATTATTTTGTTTAGGTTATTTATGTATTTTTTATTTAATCAATACAAAAACTTTCACACCTGAGAACTTGTTAAACCGAAAAATAGAATTTCCGGTTTATGCCTGCATTTTTCTGCCCAATCTCTTTCACGCAAGCACAAGCACGTAAAAATCAATCTATTACTAATAAAATATTTTATCCGTTAATTAAATAACAACTATCCAATAATAACATGCAAAGATAAAGGATGTTTACGAAACATAAAACAATCCAATCCATTTTTTCTAAATTATTTTTAAGTTTGTTTTAAAACCTCCATAACCAAATAAATAGGTCATGAGAATGAATGGGCTTATGGTCGTTGACCATAAGCCCATTCATTCCTTTCAACCCGATCATCGGGCAACTAAGCCGCCATCCACTAAATAATGTGCTCCCGTACAAAAACTCGAAGCATCGGATGCCAAAAAATAGATCACTTCCGCCACCTCTTCAGGCTGCCCTGCTTCTCCCCTTGCATAAAGCTTATTTTCCTCTTCCCAATATTGTTCTATTGTACAATTATCCACTTTAGCAAATTTAGCGAATAAATTATCAACCAATGGTGTCTTAATCGTTCCGGCACAAACCGCATTTACCCGTATTCCATAAGCCCCTAAATCAATAGAAAGGCTCCGCGTAATCTGTCCCAAAGCACCTTTAGTCAATCCGTAAGCGAAACTATGTGCCTTACCTACAAACCACTGGTCAGACGCATTGATAACTATTGTCCCTCCACCAGCTTTTATAATGTGCGGCACTGCCTCCCGCAATGTATTCACCGTACCGTAAATATTTGTTCGAATCATCAAATCCAATTCCTCATCTTCTATGTCGAGCAATGTATTCCGGCGATGAATCCCGGCATTGGCAATTACACTATTCAGCCGGCCAAAACGTGCAACTATTTGTTCAACGGCATTATGTATATCTTTCCTTTCACAAATATTTCCCGGCACAAAAAGCAACCTGTCCGGACAATTCAGCTTTTTCATCAGTATTTCTGCTTCCGATACATTGATATCCATAAACCCGACATTCCAACCCTGATTTACAAACTTAACCACAGTAGCGGCACCTATACCCGTAGAACCGCCCGTAATAAATACACTGTTCATATCTCATTATCATTTAAATTTTCACATAAAATCAATCAGACTATATCCCGCGACTTTTTAAATAAAAAATAAATATACAAAAAATGAGAAACCCCAATATTTTCCCGCCACACTTTTTTTATCTATTTTTGCATTCAGAAAATGAAATGTTATGTCCGGACTATCTCGAGAAATCCATAATTTTTTATCACTCGTAAAATTCAGCCACACGATATTCGCTATGCCATTCGCTTTTATCGGTTTTTTTGCCGGATACATCCTGAATGACATCGATTTTTCCTGGCTACTACTTTTAAAAATCATTTTATGCATGGTATTCGCCAGGAATACAGCCATGGCTTTTAACCGTTATGCAGACCGCGATATCGACTCCAAAAACGAACGCACGGCTTCCAGAGAAATACCCGCTGGTATTATCTCTCCCCGCAAAGCCTTATGGTTTATCGCCATTAATACTTTCCTCTTCATCTTAACGACAGCATCTATCAATACATTGACTCTGGCATTATCTCCTTTAGCTATCGCTATTACCATGAGTTACAGCCTCACCAAACGCTTTACCTGGTTATGCCATATGGTTTTAGGATTATCGCTCGCTATCGCCCCTACCGGAGCTTACATCGCCGTAACGAGCTCTTTCGCTTTATTTCCTTTACTGATATCTTTATTGGTACTATGCTGGGCTAGCGGATTCGACATTATTTATGCCTTGCAAGATGAAGAGTTCGACGCCCAGAACCACCTTTATTCCATCCCGGCACATTTAGGGAAAAAAGGAGCTTTAATTGTAAGTTTCCTTCTCCACCTCATTGCTATTATCCTGATAGTCTGCATCGGAATTTTTTATATTTCGCATTTGATATATTGGGTAGGTGCAATTCTTTTCTCTGCCATATTAGCCTACGAACATATCGTAGTAAAACCTTCCGACATCTCAAAAGTAAACCTTGCATTCGGAACATTAAACGGATTAGGAAGCGTCATTTATGCTATTTTTACAATAACTGCCCTATTTTTCATATAAATAGAACCGGTTATTTCCGAATTTTTCTATATGTAAACAGACAATCTTAAAATTTTCTGTTTTCCCATATTTCATTATATATTCTGGAAAATATTTCATCGGCAGAAAGCATCTCTGCATTTTGCCCGCCACATTCTACGACACGGAAATCCGGATCTTTTTCCTCTTGCAAAAGATATACATCCCTGACCTTTTCCTGAAGCGAAAGAGATGCTTCATGAATATCTTTTTTCCCGCAAAGGTATTCACGGTCTTCCCCCTCACGCACTTCCGTCAATTTTTTTACCGTAAAACCGAACGGAACATTTAGAAACAAAGTAAGGTCCGGCTTGATAATTTTATTATGCCCATATTCAAGACTTAATATCCACTCCCTCAATTTTTCCCGGTTTTCTTCATCCGCTACCTTCGCACATTGATAAGCTATATTGGAATACACATAACGGTCTGCAATAACACATTTCCCCTCTTTAAGCCAATTTTCTATAAAAGGAGAGGCCTCTTTACGGTCACCGGCATAAAGCAATGCCACCACATAAGGATTCACCGCCTCCACAGGACCTAAATCCCCGCGTAAAAAACGGGCTATCAAATCTCCATACACAGGAGCATCAAAACGTGGAAAATGAAGATATTCGCTTTCCACTCCACGCCGTGATAATTCTTCCCGTATCCGTTTTACTTGAGTCGATTTACCTGCCCCATCAAGGCCTTCTATTACAATAAACATAACCTCTTTATTTAAGCATGGAAAGCGCTAATTCCACGCCATTACAAAAAATATCCGCTTCTGTAAACGTATTATAAAATGCAAACGAAGCACGCGCCATTCCCGTCACGCCGTAATGCGCCATTACCGGTTCAGCACAGTGCGTACCGGTACGTATTGCAACACCCGTTTTATCGAGAATCATCCCCAAATCATAAGGATGCACTCCTTCTGCGTTAAAAGAAAGAATACTGCATTTGGAATCGCTATTCCCGTATATACGCAATCCGTTAATGGCATTTAATTTATCTGTCGTATATTTCAGCAATCGATGCTCATGTTCATGAGCAGCATTCATATCTATCCCGTTCAAATACTTTACGGCAGCCCCCAAAGCAATCGCCCCTATATAATTAGATGTCCCCGCTTCAAATTTAAGCGGAAGCTCTGCATAAGTCGTTTTTTTAAAACTGACACGGGCTACCATATCTCCGCCTCCCATATAAGGCGGCATTTTTTCTAATAATTTCTCCTTTGCATATAATACGCCTATTCCCGTAGGAGCATACAATTTATGTCCTGAAAAAGCATAAAAGTCACAATCCAAAGCCTGTACATCCACTCCCGCATGTACGATTCCCTGACAACCGTCAACTAATACAAGAGCTCCAGCATCATGCGACACACGAATTATATCCTTTAACGAAGGCATAGTACCTAACACATTGGATGCCTGTGTCACTGCTACAATACGAGTACGGTCTGTCAATAAAGCGGATAATTTTTCTATTTCCAATTCTCCTTCGTCGTTAAACGGCAATACTTTCAACACTGCATTTTTCCGCTCGCACAACAACTGCCATGGAACAATATTGGAATGGTGTTCCATCTCCGACACAATAATCTCATCCCCCTCTCCGACGAATGACTCTCCGTAACTCGCGGCAACCAGATTGATAGAAGCAGTCGCTCCTGAAGTAAAAATAATTTCCTTGTCGGATGCCGCATTGATAAAATGACGCACTAAAGCCCGGGCTTCTTCATATTCCGTAGTACATTGACCGCTTAAAAAATGGGCTGCCCTATGAATATTGGCATTTTTTTGCAAGTACATCTCATTGACCTTATCGATTACCACTTGCGGTTTTTGCGCAGTAGCCCCATTATCCAAATATACCAACGGTTTTCCATACACTTTCTGGGAAAGGATAGGAAAATCACCCCTTATTTTATCAACATCAAACATGATTATTATAATTTTATTTTCGAGGCAATCTCTTCTTCCAAGGCATCGTCCCCTACCTTTTTTATAATATCGCCGATAAAGCCCGTTATTTGCAATTTTTTAGCCATATCGCCCGATATGCCGCGCTGCCTCATATAATAGACAGCTTCTTCGTCCAATTGTCCGATAGTAGCTCCGTGGCTGCATTTTACATCGTCCGCATATATTTCAAGCTGCGGCCTCGTATAGGCTTTTGCCGTATCGCTCAACAAAATATTATTATTTTGCTGATACGCATTGGTGTGTTGAGCATCGGAAGCTACATAAATACGCCCGAAAAATGAAGCCTGCGCTTTTTCATCCACTACCGTTTTATAATGTTCGGAACTCTCACAATCACTCACTGCATGCTCTATAATCGTATTATGCTCTACCCGCTCTTTCCCGGACAAAACGGACAAACCGTATAAATAGGCTTCCGCATGCGCTCCTGCCAAAATTATTTTATGATTATTTATGCTTTCTCCTCCACTGGCAACAACTACATCTTTAAACCGGCTCTTCTTCGATTGTTTTACAATTACCGTATTCACCAATCTTTCTGCTTCGCCAAGCTGTTCTACCATTTCCAATGCCGCATTCTCCGCCAAATAAATTTCGACAAACCGACGAATGGGCTGTCCCGACGGGACGAAACGAAAGGCTATTCTTGCCGAAGCTCCTTTCTCTATCACAATAAGCGTGCGGCAAACCGAACAATCTCCGTTTACAATTATAGGGAAATAATCTTGCTTTTGTACTCCCTCCGGTACATACAATACCTCGATATTCTTGCTATCAGGAACAACCAAATCGCCAAAAACAACATTTCTTTTAAAAACATCATTTCCCTGCTCTGCCGTTTCGACTGCAATCAATTTATTGTAGTATTTATCATACAATGCCTGCTCTTTTCCGGCAAACTCAGCAACGGTCCCCCGAAACAGCACGACATCGGCAACAAATTCCTTTCCCCTGTTTCCGTTATTACTCATTGTCATACTCCTTTATTAACCAATCATACCCACGCTCTTCCAACTCTTTCGCCAACTCTTTGGTTCCTGTATGAATAATACGTCCTTTATACAACACATGGACAAAATCCGGAACGATATAATCCAAAAGTCGTTGATAATGAGTAATCAATACCGTTGCATTATCGGGACGTTTCAATTTGGCAACCCCTGTCGCAACTATCTTTAAAGCATCGATATCCAAACCGCTATCCGTCTCATCCAATACCGCTAATTTCGGATTCAACATCGCCATTTGAAAAATCTCGTTCCGTTTTTTCTCTCCTCCGGAAAATCCCTCATTTACACTACGGGAAGTCAAATTACTATTTATCTCTACAACTTTGCTTTTTTCCCGCATCATTTTCAGAAATTCTCCGGCACTCATCGGTTCCAGCCCTCTATATTTACGCTGTTCATTAACTGCAACTTTTAAAAAATTGGCCATGCTTACTCCCGGTATCTCAACCGGATATTGAAACCCTAAAAACAATCCTTCCCTCGCACGATCTTCTATATTCATAGAAAGTAAATCTTTCCCTTCAAAAAGTACTTTTCCCTGTGTAACTTCATACCTTTCATTCCCGGCCAACACCGAAGCAAACGTACTCTTACCCGAACCGTTAGGCCCCATAATAGCATGAACCTCTCCTGCCTTTACAGTAAGATTCACTCCTTTCAATATCTCTTTTCCTTCTACATTCGCATGTAAATCCTTTACCTCTAACATCTCATTCATCTTTTAATTTTTTAACCTACACTGCCCTCTAAATTAATAGACAATAATTTTTGCGCTTCCACAGCAAATTCCATCGGTAATTTATTAAGTACCTCTTTAGCATAACCATTTACAATCAATCCGATAGCATCCTCTGTCGAAATTCCCCGTTGATTACAATAAAACAACTGGTTCTCGCTTATTTTGGAAGTGGTCGCTTCATGTTCCACGACACTGCTTTTATTATTCACATCGATATACGGAAATGTATGCGCTCCACATTTAGAACCTATCAATAAAGAATCACATTGAGAGAAATTACTCGAATTGACCGCTCCCGGCGTAATCTTAACCAAGCCCCGATAACTATTCTGGCTCATTCCTGCAGATATACCCTTCGAAACAATCCTACTACGAGTATTTTTCCCAATATGAATCATCTTCGTACCGGTATCCGCTTGCTGATAATTATTCGTCAATGCCACAGAAAAGAACTCTCCTATCGAATTATCCCCTTGCAAGATACAACTGGGATATTTCCAGGTAATCGCCGAACCGGTCTCGACCTGCGTCCAAGAAAGTTTTGCATTTTCTCCCCGACATATTCCCCTTTTAGTCACAAAATTATAGATTCCGCCTTTCCCGTCTTTGTCGCCAGGATACCAATTTTGAACTGTAGAATATTTCACTTCGGCATCTTTTTCGACAAAAATTTCTACAATAGCAGCATGTAATTGATTTTCATCCCGGATAGGCGCCGTACACCCTTCCAAGTAACTCACATACGCTCCTTTATCCGCTACGATCAACGTACGTTCGAATTGCCCTGTATTAGCTGCATTAATACGGAAATAAGTAGATAATTCCATCGGACAATGCACTCCCTCCGGAATATAACAAAACGAACCATCCGAGAAAACAGCTGAATTCAACGCAGCAAAATAGTTATCCGTATAAGGAACTACTTTCCCCAAATACTTGCGTACCAACTCCGGATAATTTTTCAATGCTTCCGAAAAAGAGCAAAAAATAATGCCCATTTCTGCAAGAGTTTCCCTGAAAGTGGTTTTTACCGACACCGAATCCATAACCGCATCTACCGCAACTCCCGACAATACCTTCTGTTCATCCAAAGGAATCCCTAATTTTTCGAATGTTTCCCGCAACTGAGGATCAACTTCATCCATACTCTCAAGTTTTTTCTTCTTGGGAGCTGCATAATAATAGATATCCTGATAATCGATAGAGGGAATATTCAAATGCGCCCATTTCGGCATTTTCATCGTTTTCCAATACCGGAAAGCCGTTAAACGGAATTCCGTCATCCATTCAGGTTCTTCCTTTTTAGCCGAAAGCAACCGGATAACATCTTCGTTCAACCCTTTCGGAAACTCCTCGTTCTCGATATCCGTTACAAAACCGTATTTATATTCGCTATTCGTATTTTTTTCTATTATATCCATATCTGTCCACTCTATTCGTCAAAGACCTAAAACCAAACATACAAAGATATATCTTTTCATCCTATCCCGCAACTTTATACAATTCTAACAAAAACCGGACTAAACCCCAAAATCTCCCTTATAATAACAACAACAATCTGCTCCTTTCATTATTAAATACCTCTCCGGGCAAATAAATCGGTATCCCAAAAACCGAAACCGAATCAAACCAAATTCATAATGCCAATCCCAGAGAACCCAAGCCTATCTGATTTATAAAATCGCCATAACTGCAAAAATCCAATACGGACAGAAAAGACATTAATAAAAAACTCCCACAGAATTTTCCATGGGAGTTTTTTATATATAAAATAAAATCGTTATGCCTTTTCAGTAACAATCTTTTTCTCTTTAATACGTGCTTTTTTACCTTTCAATTCACGATAATAGAAAATTCTTGCACGACGTACTACCCCGCTCTTATTCAATACTATCGACTCGATAAACGGAGAATACAACGGGAAAATTCTTTCTACACCGATTCCTTCGGTAATTTTACGAATGGTAAAAGTCTGTGTTCTGCCAGAACCTCTTCTCTGAAGCACAACGCCTTTAAAGCTCTGCAAACGCTCTTTATTCCCTTCTTTAATTTTATAAGTTACAGTGATTGTATCACCGCTCTTAAACTGAGGATACTCTTTTTCCTGAAAAAATGACTCAGTTGCTTTTTGAATTAAGTTTTCCATTTTCATTAAATGTTAAATAAACCAAAGCACGGAATATTACGGACTTCACTATTCTCATAAGAGATTCCTGTACTTTCAGGGTGCAAATATAATGATTATTTTAATTTTACAAAAGGCAGCCTGAATTTTTCGGAAATATAACAGATTATTCTATAAGATTCCCTGCAAAAAAGCTATCTTTGTTCTATTAAAATCAAAAAATTATATGAAACAAAACATATTAATAACCAATGACGACGGAATCAATGCCAAAGGATTGAGAGCATTGATAGAAGTTGCATCGGAGTTCGGAAAAGTAACCATCGTCGCCCCAGAAATGGGAATGTCCGGGATGTCGCATGCTATTACCATGACAAACCCGTTGTTCCTCAGGCGTATTAAAATCGCCGATTCGGTAGAAGTATATGCCTGTCAGGGGACACCAGTAGATTGCGTGAAAATTGCAGTGGACTCCATTATGGAAGAAGCTCCTACGTTAATTTTATCGGGCATTAATCATGGTTCTAACTCAAATGTAAGTGTTTTGTATTCAGGAACAATGGGAGCTGCAACAGAAGGAGCCACCTACAATGTGCCGTCTATCGGTTTTTCTTTGACTTCCCATTTGGCGAATGCTGATTTTACGGCAGCACGTTATTATGTAAAAGAAATATTGGAAAAAGTACTACAACATAATTGCAATAAATCATTATGTCTGAATGTCAATATTCCCAGTATTCCTTCGGAAGAAATAAAAGGAATTAAACTATGCAGACAAGCAAACGGTTTTTGGCAGGAAGAATTCGATAAAAAATTAGATCCCCGCGGCCGTGAATATTATTGGTTAGTAGGGAAATTCATCAATACAGAACCGGAAGCTGCCGATACGGACGAATGGGCTTTACGTAACGGATATGTTTCTATTGTCCCCGTACAAGTAGATATGACGGACTATAAAACGCTTAAAAAAGCCGAAACATGGTTTTAGTTTTATTAAACAAAGGTTTTAATTGATGCCATTCACCAGCAGCTTTTAACCCCTCTTTACTGCGGGACATCTTTGCATATTCTTCAAAAAACTTCTCATTATCGTATTCATTATTCATAACCTTAACATCTCCTATTT
>DVIX01000029.1 GCA_018710935.1 Candidatus Avirikenella pullistercoris
TGTCGGTAGCGGGCCTGCCGGATTGGCATGTGCTTCCGACCTCGCCAAAATGGGATATGAAGTAAAAATATTCGAGGTATTGCATAAAGCCGGAGGAGTATTGCAGTATGGTATTCCTGAGTTCCGTTTACCGAAAACGAAAGTCGTTGCAGCAGAGATAGAGAATGTTAAAAAGTTGGGGGTAGAGATTGAAACGGATGTTGTAGTCGGTAGAACGCTGACTATCGACGATATGATGGATAAAGAGGGGTATGAGGCGGTGTTTATCGGCTCGGGTGCTGGACTTCCTCGTTTTATGGGGATTCCGGGGGAAAATCTGAATGGAGTGGTATCGGCTAATGAATTCCTTACTCGTGCGAATTTGATGAAAGCCTATGACGATACTTATGATACTCCTATTTATACCGGAAGGAAAGTAGTGGTTGTCGGCGGAGGCAATGTGGCGATGGATGCTGTGCGGACAGCGGCTCGTTTGGGGGCAGAATCGGTGATCGTGTACCGTCGTTCGGAAAAGGAGTTGCCTGCACGTGCAGAAGAGGTGCATCATGCAAAAGAAGAGGGGATTCAGTTTATGATGCTGACGAATCCCGTTGAGGTGATCGATAATGGTGCCGGTTGGGTAAAAGGAATCCGTTGTGTACGGATGGAGTTGGGCGAACCGGATGAGTCGGGGCGTCGCTCTCCTGTTGCTGTAAAAAGTTCCGAATTCGATATAGATTGCGATGTGGTGATTATGGCTTTGGGAACTTCTCCTAATCCGTTGATAGCTTCTACGACCAAAGGACTTGAAACGAACAAGAGAGGATGCCTTGTCGCTAATGAAGAGGGAGCGACTACCCGTGAGGGGGTGTTTGCCGGAGGCGATGCAGTGACCGGAGCGGCTACCGTTATTCTGGCTATGGGAGCAGGACGTAAAGCGGCAAAAGCTATTGATGAATATATAAAAAATAAGTAAAAGGTTTTGCTATTTGTAAAATCTTGTTTACCTTTGCACACATTAAATTCAACGATAAAAAATAAGCACATGAAAAAAGGTATTCATCCTGAAAATTATCGTATAGTGGCATTCAAAGATATGTCGAATGACCATGTGTTTTTGTGCAGGTCCGCCGTTCAGACAAAAGAAACAATCGAAGTGAATGGTGAAACCTATCCCGTATTCAAAGTTGAAATTTCTAACACATCTCATCCGTTCTATACAGGTAAGATGAAGTTAGTTGACACAGCAGGACGCGTTGATAAGTTTATGAGCCGTTATCAAAAACATTACGATAAAAAGAATAAACAATAGTATTGTATTGTTTTATTTTTCAGGAGGAGCTCTTTTTATAGGGGCTCCTCTTTTTGATAAAGGGGGGGGGAGGGAGAGAATAGGAAAATTAAAGCCGATTATGGTTTTTTTTAGGAAATGAAAATAGGGAATCCGAAATTTCGGATTCCCTATTTTTTGGGAAATATTTATAATTAGAATGATTTTGCGATAGCGATAAAGTCGGTTGCAACTAACGATGCTCCGCCGATTAATCCGCCATCTACATCCGGTTTGGAGAATAACTCTTTTGCGTTACCCGGTTTGGCACTGCCTCCGTAGAGAATCGGACAGTTATCTGCAGCTTCTTTCCCGAATTTGTCAGCCAATACTTTCCGGATATATGCATGTATTTCCTGTGCTTGGTCTGCCGTAGCAGTTTTTCCGGTACCAATAGCCCATACCGGTTCGTAAGCGATAACCAATGATGCGAATTGGGCAGGAGTAAGGTTATAAACAACTTCTTCTATTTGAGCGCGAACAATATCGAAATGTTTGCCGGCTTCTCTTTCTTCCAATTTCTCCCCTACGCAATAAATCGGAGCTAAACCGTTAGCATAGGCCAATTCCATTTTTTTGTTCAGGGTAGCGCTGGTTTCTCCGTAATATTCCCGTCTTTCGGAGTGCCCTAAGATGGTATATTTTGCACCTAATGAAGCAATCATTTTTGCCGATACTTCTCCGGTATATGCGCCTGATTCATGATCCGCGCAGTTTTGTGCGGAAAGAGCTACGGAAGAACCTTCCAAAACTTTCGATACGGAGTCTAAATGGGTGAATGGCGGAGCTACGATCAAAGTAACGTCGGACGGAACCTCTTTGGAGGCAGCTGCTACTGCTTTTGCAAGTTCTGCGCCTTCAGCAGGAGTAGTATTCATTTTCCAGTTTCCTGCAACGATTTTTTTTCTCATGGTTATATTTGTTTAAGTAATAATATAAATTCGGTTTTAGGTTTTGCTCACGGTTATTTGGAAGTTACCCATTGCTGTACATCGGCATTTGTCGGATTTGTCAATCCTAATTTATTTTTTTTGTTGTAACCGCAAAGCTCATTGAACAGTTTACCCGCTGCTGCTTTTTGCAAAGATTCTACTGTAAGGTATCCCATTTTGTGCAGGACTTCTACCCATTCGGCAGGAACTCCTACTGCTCCGAACGCTTCTATACCGTCTTTTTGTATCTTTTTTTCAGGCCGCATTTGCGGGAAGAAAAGAACATCTTGTATCGTTTGGGTACCGGTCATAAACATAGTCAACCGGTCGATACCTATCCCCATGCCGGAGCAAGGTGGCATTCCGTATTCCAATGCCCGGACGAAATCCATATCTATAAACATGGCTTCGTCGTCTCCTTTTTCGGAAAGTTTAAGCTGTTCTTGGAAACGTTTAAGCTGGTCTATCGGGTCGTTCAGTTCCGAGTAGGCGTTGCATAATTCTTTCCCTGCGACGAATAACTCGAAACGTTCGGTAAGGTCGGGATTAGCCCGGTGGCGTTTGCATAATGGGGACATCTCGATAGGGTAATCCATAATGAATGTGGGCTGAATCAGATCGGCCTCGCATTTTTCTCCGAAGATAGCGTCGATTAATTTCCCTTTCCCCATGGTATCGTCTATTTCGATGCCTAATTCATTGCATTTAGCACGTAATTCCTCTTCGCTTTTACCGGTAATATCGAATCCTGTTTTATTTTTGATGGCATCCGTCATGGTCAGCCTGCGGAACGGCCGTGCGAAATTGATTTCGTGTTCTCCGATTTTTACTTTGGTAGTTCCGTGTAGGTTCATCGCTACCCGTTCTATCATCTCTTCCACGAACTCCATCATCCATAGGTAGTCTTTGTAGGCAATATAGATTTCCATAACGGTAAATTCCGGATTATGTGTCCGGTCCATTCCTTCGTTGCGGAAGTCTTTGCCGAATTCATAAACCCCATCGAATCCTCCTACGATTAACCGCTTGAGATATAATTCGTTGGCGATGCGCAGATAAAGGTCTATATCCAAAGTGTTGTGATGGGTAATGAACGGTCGTGCGGCAGCTCCTCCGGGAATCGGTTGTAAGATGGGAGTCTCTACCTCTATATAGTTTTTGGAATTGAAAAATTCCCGCATAGTATTGATGATTTTCGTGCGTTTTAAAAATACATCTTTTACCTGCGGATTGACTACTAAATCGACATACCGTTGGCGGTAACGTTGTTCCGGGTCGCTGAAAGCATCGAAAATCTGTCCGTCTTTTTCTTTGACGATAGGAAGCGGGCGGATTGATTTGCTCAATACGGTCAGGTTCTGGCAATGAACGGATAATTCTCCGGTTTTAGTAATGAATACAAATCCTTTTACACCGACAAAATCGCCTATATCCAATAATTTTTTGAATACCGTATTATAAAGGGTAGCATCTCCTTCCGGGCAGATGTCATCTCTTCTGATATATACTTGTATCCGTCCTTCTGAATCTTGCAATTCAAAGAACGATGCGCTTCCCATGATACGGCGGCTCATGATACGTCCTGCAATCGATACATCCTGAAAATTTCCTTTTTCAGGGGAAAAATTTTCCCGTATATCTTCGCTCGTTGCGTTTACTTCAAACATTTCTGCAGGATAAGGGTCGATACCCAAATTTCGTAATTCAGCTAATGAATTGCGCCGTATGATTTCCTGCTCGCTTAGTTCTATATTCGCCATTGTTTTATTAATAGGTTATGTGAATGCAAAATTATAAAAAATAATGAGATGAGAAAGTAATGAAAATAAGAATTCAAAAGCGGAATTTTGAGGGAATAGCAGAGATTTTCCGGATGAACAAGAGTAAGGCCGTTCCGTAAAATGTTGGCAAAGAGTTTGGAATTCGGAAAGATAAAAAGTAAGGATGATAGGTATATAATCGAAGAGGGGGGGGGAATCGGGGGTGTAAAAAAACGGAAGTTAAAAAAGTTCTTCTTAGTTGTTTGATATTAGCGGATGAAAACTGAATTGTGAAAAATTATAATAATTTGATAAAAAAAGATATATGAAATATTGTATTTAATTGATATTTTTGTAAAATTAATTTTAGGAGTATTCATTCATAATCTGATTTTTAAATGAGTTCAAAGCAGAGAGGCTCTTTTGGGAGTAGGTTCGGGGCTATTGCGGCGGCAACGGGTTCGGCGGTCGGTTTGGGTAATATTTGGAGGTATCCTTATGTTGTAGGCGAGAATGGGGGTGCAGCGTTTATATGTATTTATTTATTGGTAGTTTTTCTTATCGGGGTTCCTATTTTGATGTGTGAATTTGCGATAGGGAGAAATACGAATAAAAATGTATTCGGAGCATTCGATTTGCTTGCACCTGGTAAAAAGTGGTATTTAATAGGCGTGTTGGGAATTGCTGCCTCTTTTGTCATCCTCTCTTTTTACAGTGTGGTGGCCGGGTGGACGATGGCTTTTCTGCAAGGCTCTATTACCAATACGTTTGATGGGTTTAGTGTTGCGGCTATCAGTGCGAAGTTCGATGGGTTCGTAGCAAGCGGTTGGGAGCCTATTTTGTGGTGTGCTTTGTTCATAATAATTACTGCGGCGATTGTTGTATTAGGAGTAGAAAAAGGAATTGAAAAATACAACAAGATTCTGATGCCGATGTTGTTCGTTATTATTTTGATATTGTGTATCAATTCGATTACATTGGATGGATTTAAAGAAGGAATGAACTTTTTGTTTAAGCCCGATTTTTCCAAAATAACTCCGAATGTGGCATTGAATGCGCTCGGGCAAGCTTTCTTCTCCCTTTCTTTAGGAATGGGAACCATGATGACTTATGGTTCTTATTTACGTAAGAAAGATAATTTGTTGTTTACTTCTGCTACGGTGGCTATTTCGGATATTACGATAGCGGTTATGGCAGGGATTGCTATTTTTCCGGCAGTGTTCTCTTTCGGTATTGAGCCGGGTTCGGGACCTGATTTGGTTTTTAAAACTTTGCCCAATATTTTCCAGCAGATGACGGGAGGATATTTTTTCAGTATATTATTCTTTTTGCTGCTTTTTGTTGCGGCACTTACATCGTCGGTTTCCATTTTGGAAGTATTGGTAGCTTATTTTACAGAAGAGATGAAGATGAGCCGTTTGAAATCGGCGATACTCTCTTCTGCTGGAGTATTGGTTGCCAGCATTTTGTGTGCATTATCCCAAATGCCTGATTCTCCGCTTAAAGTTGCGGGAATGAACCTGTTCGATTTGTTCGATGTTGGGTCTTCTTCCTATATGTTGCCGATAGGCGGTTTCTTTATTGTGATTTATACAGGTTGGATTTTCAGTAAAAAATACCTTAAAACGGAACTTGCTTCCGACGGATTATATAAAGTCGTTTATTATCCGGTTTTCCTGTTTATCATAAAATTTGTCGCTCCTATAGCTATTGCAATGATTTTTCTTTCAAAAATAGGATTGATATAATATTCCTTTGTATACGATTTATTGAAAGCCGGTTTTAAGCCGGCTTTTATATTTTGTTGTACAAAAAGTGGCGATAACTGTCCAAAGCAACAGTTCCATTATTTTGCCATAAAATATCTGGCAATGGTTGTTTATTTAATTTTTACTTTGATGACGGCTTTTTTGACGCTTCCTTCCCCTATTAACGGGGCGTGGGCATCATGAGGAAAAAAGATAAGGAATTCTCCCGGCTCGATGGAAAGATAGGTAGAGGGAGTATCGTTAAAAAACACGATATCTTTTGTTTTATCATAAGGAGCCTGTTCGCTGTAACAACGGTTACGAAGCCTCCAGCCGAAACGTTCTTTTCCGGAAAAAAGTATTTGTATGTCGATGTAGTCGTCGTGAGCTTCTAATAGAGCGTCTTCATGTGCTCTCAGAGGATTGGACGATACCGTTACATAAAGATTATTTCCATCTATTTCATAACGTTCGGGAAGCAGGAGCTCTCCGTTTTTGATGATATATTCGAAAGCTTCCTGGAAACGAGGGTGTAAATTATAATATTTTTTTGCTTCGGAAAGGGAGTCGAGTATCATAATCTTAATTATTTTTGCATGAATTTTTTAAATAATACCGGGTTGTTACTGTCAAAGTTAGAAAAATTTGACGGGCAAAAAAAGTTTGACAATGAAAGGTTTTTATACAGTATTATTATTGACGGTTTCTAATATTTTTATGACGTTTGCATGGTACGGGCATTTGAAATTAAGGGAAACCGATTGGGGAAAGAGCCTTCCTCTGATTGGGTTTATTTTGATTAGTTGGGGAATTGCACTGTTTGAATATTGTTTTCAGGTTCCGGCTAATAGGATAGGATTCCGGGGAACGGGCGGCCCGTTTACATTGGTACAGCTTAAAGTCCTTCAGGAAGTTATTACACTAATTATTTTTACGTTGTTTTCATTGATATTCTTTAAGACGGAAACGTTCCGATGGAATCATCTGGCAGGGTTTGCCTGTATGGTATTGGCGGTTTATTTTATATTCAGAAAATAGTCGTTTCTATTTCTCTTCTTTTTCTCCTTCCGGTTATGGCATTTATTTTGATTGTCGATATATCGACAATCAAAATAACAATATGGCCGTGAGAATAGTTTTTTTAGTTATGGTAAGTTTCTTTCTGGAAGTGGGGGAAATTTATGCACAGACATGGTATCGATGGGTTGACGGAGTAGAGGGAAAATATTCGAAAATTATGGTGGATAATTTTAGTGCTTTAGAAGATGACGGAAGTGCAGAAAGTTATTTTGTAGCGGATATGTCTGCAGACAGTACGGAGAAGGTGGCGTTTCGGAATAATTATTCTCAATTTTTCGATAATGAAGGGAATTTGGTGGAAGTGATCGAGTACGATATTCATAATAGGCCACAGAGCAGGATGGTGTATGAGTATGATAATGCCCATAATTTAATTGGCGGAGTGAAATTCGGTTCGAAAGGAAGTGTGGTTTCCAAATATAAATTCGTAAACAATAAGGCGCAAAAGATAATCGAAGAAATGGTTTATAACGATAAAGGGAAACTGAGCGGCAAGGTGTTTTATTATTTTGATGAGAACGGGAATGTAGATAATATCAAAACTTTTAGTGCGAATGGAAATTTAATAAAAAAATTTACATATCGGTACGATGATAACCGGATGCGTTCTGATGAAACGATTACGGATAAAGACGGAAATATTGTAAGAGAAGTGAATTATGATTACCTGTTCGACAGTAGAGGAAATTGGGTACGGAGGGTTGCGCGTAATCCGGAAAATAAAATGATGGGGATAACATACCGTACAATAGAGTGATTGCTTCTTTTGAAAAAGGGAGATTCGTTTTGCAGCTTTTTTATAATTCTTTATCGGTTTTAGGCATTTGAAAAGACTTTGATATGAAATAACCTGCCGATATATACGGCAGGTTATTTCATCTTATGAAGTTGCAAGATTTTACAGGTTAAGAAGCTCCCGGTATTTAGGCAATGGCCACAAATTGTTGTCGACGATTAATTCCAGTTTGTCGATGTGGTACCGTATTTTTTCGAGGTATGGTTTTACTTCATTGGAATATCCTTCGGCCTTTTTTGCGATATCGGTCAGGTTATTGCATTTTTTCCGGGCTTCTACCATCAGGAAGCTGTTCTCACGAATGAATTTAACGTGTTCGGCTATCGTTTGGATAGTTTTTATTTCTTCTGCAGCCATATCCTGATAGGAGTTCGGGAATATTTCTTTCAGCCCTTTTACGTTTTTTATCAGTACGTTCTGGTACATGATGGCTGTCGGAATGATATGGTTGGCTGCCAGATCTGCGAGGACACGGGATTCGATTTGTACCTTTTTGACAAAAGTTTCGTTTTTGACTTCATAACGTGCATGCAATTCCGTTTGTGTCATAATATCCTGTTCTTCGAAAAGTTTCAGATGTTCCGGGCGCAGGTATGCTTTGAAGGCGTCCGGTACATTATTGATGCTTTCGAGTTTCCTTACTTTTGTCGCTTCGTTAATCCACTCTTTGCTGTATCCGTTTCCTTCGAATCGGATTTTTTTGGAAGCGATGATGTATTTACGGATAATCTGTAAAACGGCTTCGTCTTTTTTTACTCCTTTGTCGATTAGTGAATCGACTTCGATTTTGAATTGGCGTAATTCATGGGTAACGGCAGCATTGATGACGATTAAAGGAGATGCACAATTTCCTGAAGAACCGGTAGCTCTGAATTCGAAACGGTTTCCGGTGAATGCAAAAGGAGAAGTACGGTTTCGGTCGGTATTGTCGAGCAATATTTCAGGAATTTTTCCGATATCGAGTTTGATTTCAGTCTTTTCATCCGGAGACATTTTTTTGTCTGAAATGCGTTCTTCGATAGAGTCAAGAGCTTCGGACAAGGTCGAACCGGTGAATACCGACATAATCGCAGGAGGAGCCTCGTTGGCCCCCAAACGATGGGAGTTGGATTCGCTGGCAATGGAGGCCATCATCAGTAATCCGTAGTCGTGGGCGGCTTTGATGGCACATACGAAAAAGGCAAGGAATTGCATGTTGTTTTTCGGAGTCTTTCCCGGTGCTAACAGGTTGACTCCTGTATTGGTGCTTAAAGACCAGTTGCAATGTTTTCCGGAACCGTTTATGCCGGCGTAAGGTTTTTCGTGGAAAAGTACGCGTAATTTATGCTTCGGGGCAATCCTGCGCATAATGGTCATTAATAGGGTGTTGTGGTCAACAGCAATGTTCGCTTCTTCGAACATGGGGGCACATTCGAATTGGCAAGGAGCTACTTCATTGTGACGGGTTTTCAGTGGAATGCCGAGCCGGTATGCTTGGGCTTCAAAATCTTTCATAAAGCAGGAAACCCGTTCGGGGATCGCTCCGAAATAGTGGTCTTCTAATTGTTGGTCTTTCGCTGCAGTGTGCCCCATTAGGGTACGTCCGGTCTGTATCAGGTCGGGGCGGGCAAGGAAGAGTGCTTCATCTACAAGGAAATATTCCTGTTCCCATCCGAGCGTAACATTTACTTTGGTAACCTCTTTATCGAAAAATTGGCAGACATCTACGGCAGCTTTGTCGATTGCTGTAAGCGATTTTAAAAGCGGGGTCTTGAAATCGAGCGCTTCGCCGGTGTATGCAACGAATATACTGGGAATACAAAGCGTTTGGTCGATGATGAAAGCCGGTGACGATGGATCCCAGGCTGAATATCCGCGTGCTTCGAAGGTGTTGCGGAGTCCTCCGTTAGGGAAAGAAGAAGCATCGGGTTCTTGTTGTACGAGCAGTTCTCCCTTGAATGTCTCAAAAGAACCGCCTCCCCATAAAGGTTCGAAAAAAGAATCGTGTTTTTCTGCTGTGGAGTCGTTCAGGGGTTGAAACCAGTGGGAATAGTGGGTAGCTCCTTTTTCCATAGCCCATGCTTTCATGCCGGATGCAACTTGATTGGCTACCTTACGGTCGATGCGGTGTCCTTCTTTAACGGCACTGCATACATTATCGTATGCTTCTTTAGACAGATAGTGCCGCATGGTTTCCAGATCGAATACATCGCTGCCGAAATAATCGGAAATACGTTCTTCCGGGATTCTTTTGCTGGTAAGGTCCCGGTTCGAGATTTCTTCGAGTGCTTTGTAACGGATAGTTGTCATATGGAACGAGGTTAAAAAGTTATAAATTCGATATTGCAAAAATAGATATATTTTATGGTTGAGCAATAAAAAAATATGATTTTTTTATATGTATGTCTAAATAATATAGGGGTGTATTGTGTGAAAATATATTAAAAATAAAAATACCCCCTGTTTTGATAGGGGGTATTTGTTTTGTTTTGAAAAAATATTAAAAATTGTTTTTCCATTTTTCTTTTATGATGTCGGAAGCATTTATTTCGGAAAAATCGTCGATTATCATATCGTAGCCGGTATTTGCAAGTCTTTCTCTTGAGAAAGTGGTTGCTAATGCAATTACGGGCATTCCTGCCCGGCGTGCTGCTTCGATGCCTGCGAAGGAGTCTTCGAAAACTAAGCATTCGGACGGAGGGGTATTTAGTAGTTTTGCTGCTAACAAAAAGACTTCCGGATCGGGTTTGGCTTTTGTTATTATGTCTCCATTGGCTATGGCGTCGAAATATTTTGTTATGCGGCATTTTTCTAATACGAAGTCGATATTTTTTTGCATACCGGAACTGCCGACGGCAATTTTTATGTTTTGTTTTTTCAGTTCTGCCAATAGAGGAATCAATCCGGGAGTAGGCTGGATTCGTTCGGCAAATATTTCCCGATATATCTCCTCCTTTTCATCGGAAAGAATCTGTAATTCTTCTGCCGGGAAATCTTTTTTCATTACGGCAGGTATGATTTCGTCGTTACCTTTCCCGAAAAGAGGAAGTATTTCTTCCTTATCCATCGCTATTCCATGGCGTTTGCAGAATATGACAAAAGCTTCGATGTGTATGTCGCGGTTATCGACCAACACACCATCCATATCGAAAATAACACTTTTTACCATAATTTTATATATATAGTTTTGGTGCAAAGGAATTATTTCCCGGTATAAATTGCAAATAAAAAAGAGTGCTTTCTAAAATTGGCCGGATTTATGTATTTTTATAAAAAAATGTGAAAAAGATATACATTTGCAGTCTGAAAAAATATTTTTCGGGTTTTATGCAATAAGATTCGGGTTTTAATCTGTTTTTATGTAATTTTAATAGTTAGGTAAATTTTATTATAAATGATTCTGGAATGAAAAGGGTATTGTTATTTTTATTGGCTGTAACTATTCTGACGTCATGCTCTTTCGGAGGAAGAACGATTAAATTGGTGAATGGAAAAGAAGAGTACAAGATTGTCGTACCTCAGGAAGCTCTTCCGGTAGAAACGTTGGCAGCATCTGAATTGCAGCGTTATATCGAACAGATATCGGGTGTTGAGATAGCGATTGTGAATGACAGTGTAACTGCTTCCGGTGTGGAAATCAGTGTGGGGAATACCAATCGGGTGGATGAGTCGCAAGCAGGCCGGAATACGTTGGGGAAAGACGGTTTTAATATATATACGGAGGATGGTACTCTTTATATTGTGGGAGGAACCGGACGGGGTGTTTTGTATGGAGTCTATTCTTTTTTGGAAAAGTATTTGGGCTGCCGTCGTTACGCTCCCGATGCGGAGTATATTCCGGATACGGCTGTGATAGAGATACCTGCCCTTATATCGGAACGTCAGGTGCCGGCTTTTGCATACAGAAGCTTAGTGTGCGACAGTACGGCCGACCAGGTGTTTATCGATCAATGGAAATTAAGCTGTTGCGGAGATTGTGAAGAGGG
>DVIX01000030.1 GCA_018710935.1 Candidatus Avirikenella pullistercoris
GACTTAGGTACTTCCGCTTGCCCGCCGTACCATTTGGCTGTCGTTATCGGCGGGACATCTGCCGAAGCGAACCTCGCTACCGTGAAAAAAGCATCCGCAGGCTATTTAGACCATCTCCCCACAAGCGGAAACGAAGGCGGACGAGCATTCCGTGACCTCGAATGGGAAGAAAAAATAACCAAAATATGCCAAGAAAGCGGTGTCGGCGCTCAATTCGGCGGTAAATACCTTGTTCACGACGTACGGGTAATCCGCCTGCCCCGCCACGCAGCGTCCTGCCCGGTAGGTATAGGCGTAAGTTGCAGCGCAGACCGTAACATCAAAGGAAAAATCACCGAAGAAGGTATCTTCCTCGAACAATTGGAAAAAAATCCCGCACGTTTCTTACCGAAAGAAGCACCGCACCTGAAACCCGCAGTAGAAATAGACCTCGATATGGGTATGGATAAAGTATTGGCTGAACTGACCAAATATCCTATCAAAACCCGCCTGAATATAAAAGGGACGTTGATTGTAGCTCGAGATATAGCTCATGCAGAAATCAAAAAATTGCTCGATGCCGGAAAACCGATGCCGGAATACTTCAAAAAACACCCTATCTATTATGCAGGACCAGCCAAGACACCGCAAGGTATGGCTTCAGGAAGCTTCGGACCGACAACGGCAGGACGTATGGACCCTTATGTCGACCTGTTCCAAAGCCACGGCGGTTCTATGATTATGGTCGCTAAAGGAAACCGCTCCCAAGCCGTTACCGATGCCTGCAAGAAACACGGCGGTTTCTATTTAGGCTCTATCGGAGGCCCGGCAGCAATCCTTGCCAAAGACAGCATCAAATCCGTGGAAGTAGTCGATTTCCCGGAACTCGGAATGGAAGCCGTACGCAAAATATATGTAGAAAACTTCCCGGCATTCATCATCGTCGATGATAAAGGAAACGACTTTTTCGCATCTATGAAGTAACAGTGTGTACCATAATAAAAGATACCCGGAGAAAATTTATTCTCCGGGTATCTTTTTAACAATGATTCACCTTTATTCCGCCATATGTTCATCCGGCTCGAATACCGGCTCCACAAATTCCTCCACTCCATTCAATCCGAATTGCAGGTAGGTAATCGCCTTCCCCTCCGATAAAAAACGTTTTTCATACGTTGTCTGCAAGGCCAACACCTCTTCCGGTAATCCTTGTGGACGGGCATAAATATCGTCACACGCAATATATTCGGATAAACGGTTCGCCTCTATCACGCTCTTAGTATAATAATGCAGATGGCTGCTGTCGGTTTTCAGGTGGATTACTCCTCCCTCTTTCAAAAACCGGGCATAACGGGCAAGAAACAACGGAGCGGTAAGCCGTTTCTTTATGCGGTTTCTCTTTAACTGCGGATCGGGAAAAGTAATCCAAACTTCATCCACCTCTCCTTCTGCAAAAAGCGAATTGATAAACTCTATACGGGTCCTCAAAAAACCGACGTTTTTCATTCTCTCATCGGTCGCAGTACGACCTCCCCGCCACATACGGGCACCCTTTACATCGACACCGATAAAATTCTTTTCCGGGTACATACGTGCCAATCCTATCGTATAATCTCCCCTCCCGCATCCCAACTCCAGCACAATCGGATTCTCATTTCTGAAAAAATCCCTCCTCCAATACCCCTTCAATTTATAATCCTGACTAAAAACCTCTTCAAAAAGAGGCTGTACCATACATCCGAAAGTTTCGTTTTCCCTAAACTTCTTTATTTTATTCTTTCCCATTCCTATTGCTGTTATTAATCGCGATTCCTATGGAGACTACACCCTCCAACGCCACCTCAGACAATGGCCTGACCATAATAAGATACCCACCCTGCTCCCGGAATAACGCCTTACGGATAACGGGCTGCTCAAGGTTATATAAGAAAACCTTATGTTCCCCCCTGAAAGCTCCGGAAGTATCGGCAAGTACCAGAGAAAGCGTATCGCACCATGTTTTCCTTCCCGGGGCAAGTATTTCTATCCGGCAACGCAGGCCTTCATAAGAATAACTGTCCGAATAACGTAAAATCAGGCTGAGGTCCTTCCTTTGCAAGGTGTCCCGGTTATCGTACCTGAAATATTCAGTGGCTCCCGTTTCCCATCGGCTCCCCTTCATATCATGTACTTCCACGAAATCTGCGACGGAAGAACATGAAAACAATACGGCACAAGCCATTAACCAAACCGGGAAACGCATAACTTCTCCTCTATTTTTCAATATTTTTCTTTTGTACTCCTCCCCCGCTTCCGGTCTGCATTCTCCTGCGGTTTACACCGGAAGGACGGCGGCGCCTATCGTTCCCCGACTGATTACTATTACGGCGCTGCCCCTGTCTCTCCATTCTTTCTCCCTTATCTCCGCTCTCTTCATTCCTATCCGAAAAACCGGTTTTCGCCGTACGCATATTTTCTTTCTCCTCTTGCCGGGTTCCTCCTCGGTTATTTCCGCCTCTCCTTCTACGGGAAGAACGCCCGCTATTATCAAAACGAGTAATACTCTCCTCTCCGACTACATTCTTGAAATCCGGTTCTTTCGTTACCGGCAACTCCCGTTCATCTTCCTGCAACTTTTCTACTTTGATTCCCTTGCGGTTAAGACGAATAATCTCTTTTACCCGTTCCACCGGAATCGTAACGATATTCATCATCGACTGCGGATCGCTACTGAAAGACAAAAGCCTTTTCAGAATGTCGGTCTTCACCAAATAATATTGTGCATCGACCGTCTCCAACGGCGCATTAATCCTCGGAAAATCTTTACGGGCATCGATATAGGCATCCACCTCATAGTTCAGGCAACACTTCAATTTTCCGCATTGTCCTGCCAATTTCTGCGGGTTCAACGATATTTCCTGAAAACGTGCCGAATTAGTGGTTACTGAAACAAAATTGGAGACCCATGTCGAGCAACACAATTCCCGTCCACACGAACCGATACCGCCGATACGGCCGGCCTCCTGCCTTGCCCCGATTTGTTTCATCTCTATACGGATACGGAACTCTTCGGCAAATATTTTAATCAATTCCCGAAAATCGACCCGCTCATCCGCTATATAATAAAAGATAGCTTTGATTTTATCTCCCTGATATTCCACATCCCCAATCTTCATATTCAGCCCTAAGCTCGCCGCAATCTGGCGGGAACGAATCATCGTCTGGTGTTCCAAGGCAATCGCTTCCTGCCATTTGACAATATCGTACGGTTTCGCTTTCCGGTATATTTTCTTAAACTCCACTCCTTCCGGATTGAAACCGGTGCGCTTCATCTGCAAAGCGACCATATCCCCCGTCATCGACACAATACCTATATCATGCCCCGGAGAAGCCTCAACAGCCACGATATCTCCTTTCGACAAAGACAGACCGTTCACATTCTTATAATAACCTTTACGGGTATTCTTAAAACGAACCTCCACAATGCTATTTTCACTCGCACTATCCACATCCCCCAACCAATCAAAAGAGCCTAACTTATTACAACTCTCGCACGGTTTTGCATACGCTTCCTCTTCGGAATCGCAATTACAAAAATAACAACCTCTTTCTATATCTAACTTACAATCACTCATTTTAAAAAACAATTTTTCATTGTACAAAGATAGGGATAAAAAACGAAAGACAAAGCAGAATAAAAACAGAAGGCGAACATACTATCCCCGAATAAAACGAACATATCCCCAAAAACAGCTAAAAATCAGAATAAATATATCGGTCCTATTTATGCAGAATATGTGAAACATTACTTTCCTGCAATAAAAAACAGATATAAAACGAATCTCTGAGACGAAACAGGGGGCAACCGCAACCGGTCCCCCCTGCATTCATTATCATTTTTCCCTTATCGATAGTTAAAATAATTTTTTCAACGCATCCAATATATCCGCTTTGGCAGGATTTACAGGAAAGGTATAGTCAGGTTGCAAATAATACAAATCCTTATCTTTTTTAAACGCTTTCTCTCCTCCTCCGGTTATATTCAGCATAATCGTTTTTTTCTTATCTATCGTCCCGTTCTCTACCGCATCCATCAATGAAGCCGTAGCGACGGCAGCAGCCGGATGAATATCTATCCCTTCCAACTCTTCGAACAGTTTGGAAGCCATTCTCGCCCGGTCATTATTCACATGGACGATCGTTCCTCCGCAAGCCTTCAATACATCGTACAATCCTCCTATGATAGAATAAGGCGGTTTCCTGTTGGACAGGACTTTCGCATCAATAATCTCCACCTGTCCCCGCGCTTCATTATCATCGAACGGCAACATCTCACGCGAACCGGCTTTCCACGCCTCATACATAGGAATAAACGGATAGTTCTGCGATACGATCAACTGCATGGTCGTATTTCCGAACCGGCCGTCTTCCAAAAGACGCATATTCGCTTCCCATGCCGCAATAGCTCCCGTACCGCTGCCTACCGCCTGAAAATAGTAGTCAGGAATACGGCCGATAGTCGTAGCGGCCGAAAGAACCGTCGTTCCCATTCCGTCCCGACGAGCGATATTCTTAGCTCCCCCTTCCGCAATAAAATGAGAATCTTCTACTGCAATATTTCCTAAATTAATCGCATCGAAATAATCGGCTCCCCCTTCCGAACAAATCATCTTCACGCAATCATTCAACGGCTCCTCGAACCATAAGGCAGCCTTATTATCCTTCGGTACACATAACAACAACGGAATATGATTTTCCGAACATACCTTGGCGAAAGCACGCGCTGTATTACCCGCAGAAGCTACGACCAAAACCTTATCATTATCCGCCTTCATCCGCCCGCATACGCTGTAAGCTTCTGTCTCTTTAAAAGAACAGGTATTCATCTTCGCCCCTATCTTGGGAAAATATCCGTTGAAGGTGATGTATAAATTATCCAGCCCGAGGTAAGCACCCAATTTTTCACTCTTATACGTAACCGGAGCCGAAGAGCCCTGCAATATACGCGAAACGGGCAACCAATCGCAAAAACGGTACAATCCGTAACTTTCATCTTTCACATCGAGCTGTTTTTTCTCATATATAGCCCTTACAAGCGTAGGCACATCGCTCTGGCAATCATCCAGGCACCACCCGTCGTCAGGAAACTCCCTGCCTGTTGCAACACTTATCAATTTGTAATGAGTCGGGGTAAAATTCTGCATAACACTTACGTTCAAAAATATTATTTCCCGCAAAGATAAAAATAAAAATCAAAAATAACACAGAATTATTTACTCCTTTATCTGCTTTCAAAAACAAGCTTCTCTTTCCCGGTATATCCTTCCGAACACTTCGCCACATCCTGCATTGCATCGCTGTTCCCATGCAGATTGTCCCGATAGTCCAAACATATTTTTCAAAAAAATATTTGGATATTTAAATACACAATTTAACTTTGCAATTAAATTATACAATTAATACTTTTCAGACAGTTATGGAAACAACGGAAAAGAATATGGAACACAAAATCCTCGAAGCAGCGGAAAAACTGTTCATCGAACAAGGATTTACCAAAACGACAACCGGACAAATCGCAAAATCGGCAGGTTGCAACCAGGCATTAGTACACTACTATTACCGTACGAAAGATAATCTGTTTGAAAAAATATTCGAAAAGAAAATCCGGTTCATGCTAACTCATTTCCTAACGATAAATTCAGCAGAACTTTCTTTCGAAGAAAAAATTACCCGAATGATTGCAGCGCATCTCGATTTTCTGAAACAAAATTCCCACTTAGTTCCTTTTTTATTGAACGAAATGGTGTCCAACCCCGAAAGATTGAAAGCTGTCATTGTAAAGATACAAGACTATCCGAAATCTTTTTTGCTGCAATTAAGCGCCGATTTGAATAAAGAAATCGAAAAAGGAACAATCCGTCAGATTTCCCCTATCGATCTGCTACTCACAATCATATCTTTAAATGTTTTTGCCTTCTGGGCAAAACCTATACTCGTAACGGCACTGAATATCTCCGATAAGGAATTTCAACAAATTCTGGAACACCGAAAACAGGAAATTACCGAAACCGTTTTATCCCGGTTGAAAAAATAATCCCGATCTATATACATTTATTTTACCCCCGAATTAATTCACTGATTAAACAATGTAATTAATAAAAAAATGAAAAAGAAAACGGCTATTATCTGTTTAACGATATTGCTATCGGGCAGCCTCCGATGTTTTGCACAACTGACAATCGAAGAGTGTTACCGGAAAGCTCAGGCGAACTACCCTTTAATCCAGCAATACGATTTGATTGAGAAAACGAAAGAATACAATCTATCCAACGCTAACAAAGGGTATCTTCCCCAAATCGATTTTTCTGCCAAAGCGAGTTACCAATCGGAAGTAACGCAGATACCAATCGATTTTTCCCGTTTAGGAATAAACGGAATAAGCATCCCGGTTCTAAGTAAAGACCAATACGGGACAACTATCGACATTAATCAGACGATATGGGACGGCGGTTCCATAAAATCGCAAAAAGAACAGATAGAAACAGCTGCCGAAGTAGAAAGAAAAAATATCGAAGTAAATATTTATTCCATAAACAAACGGGTAAACCAACTCTTTTTCGGCATTTTACTCACCGATGCACAAATCGAACAGAACCGGCTGTTAAAGGAGGATTTAAAAAGGAATTACGAACAAATATCCTCCTATATGCAAAACGGAATAGCGAACCAAGCCGATTTAGATGCGATAAAAGTGGATTTACTGAATACAGAGCAAACGACGATACAACTTACGAGTACCAGAAAAGCTTATACCGAAATGTTATCCCGATTGATCGGCGAAAAACTGG
>DVIX01000031.1 GCA_018710935.1 Candidatus Avirikenella pullistercoris
TGCAGAAAGTAGAGGTCATGCGGGATGAAATGATTGAAAAGATGCAATTGGAAGTTACAAGAAACTATAATATTCTGAATGAAGCTGAACTGGAGGTTGAACTTACTGAAAATGCTTTCAGTTATGCAGAGGAGAATTTGCAGGAAAGCAGCAAAAGCTTTGAAACAGGTATGGAAACATTGGCTAATTTTCTGGAAGCACAAGCCAGTTGGCAGAAAGCATATTTTGAGGTTATATCTGCAAAAATCAATTACCATATTGCAAAATCTAAATACTTAAATTCTATTGGTGGCTTATGAAATCAGATTCAATTGAAACAATAACTGCTGAAATAAAAAGGCTTTTATATAAAGAAAACCGGATAAGTATTAATGATATAATGAAAACAATTCATTATCCGCATGAAATGGTACTTATCGCAATAGGTTATCTTTTGCGTGAGGACAGTATATACTTTAATGAGCAGTATATGATCATTGAGTATAAAACATTTTATTTTTAATAGCGTCTATTCTTAGTCATTGGATACTAATGATGAAGGATGTATATTAAACTGTGCCAGTAAAGAATTAATTTCAACTTTGCTAGCACAGTTTTTTCATAAATAATATTTTGAGCGTATCAAAATAAAGTTATTGAACAGGTTGTTATTTTAAAGGTTTAGTCATGACTCGTGATTATGTATCCAGACTGATTGTGACTTGTTTTGCTGTTTTTTCAGAAAAAAGGTGTTATCTTTGCAAGTGAGATAAAGAGTTATTTGAAAGCATGAGAAATATGGCGGTTCGGAACAGTCCGGCTTTTTCTTATCCATTGCCCGTTCTCGTGCGAGTTTTATCCAATCTGTTGATAGTCAAATAAAACCTACCTGATTACAACAAATATAGTGAAAGCCGAGAGACAAATTTGAGTTTACTCAAAAATTTGTCCGAGGCGCATCCTATATTCTTCAAATATAATGAAAGGCGAGAGCAATCGAAAAGAAATTTATTTCTTGAAAGATTGCCGAGGCGCATCCTATATTCTTCAAATATACGAAAAGGTGAATGCAATCGAAAGAAAATTTATTTCTTTCGACTACCGAACCAAATCCCATATTATCAAATCGTGAGAAATGAATATTATCTGAAAATTCTACCTATAAAAATCATTAAACCGCTTGATCTTATTCAATCTTACCCCCACCGAAATCTCTCGTATTCAATATTCCTTCCATATTTCCGTTCGCCCATTCTACTAAAGCATATAAATGAGGCAACAGGCTTCGCCCCCGATCGCTTAAATTATATTCAACCTTCGGCGGTACTTCTGCATATACTTTCCGTTCGACCATTCCGTCCGTTTCCAAAGTCCGCAAAGTAACCGTAAGCATTCTTTGCGATATATCCCCTATGGAACGATGAATATCGCTAAACCTCATTGTTCCGTTCGTTCCTAAAGTGACTAGTACCAACATAGACCATTTATCTCCTATCCTATGTAAAATGTCACGTATCGGACAAATCCCCTCGTGATGAAATTTTTTTAATTTTTTCATACTTTTAATATTTTAAAAATCAACAATAGTTACATAGATGTAAGTAACTTATTTTCAAGTTAGTTCTTGTTCATCCATCTCTTTTATTTTATATTTGTACATAAATACAACAAACTTACTAAAAGTAATTTATGTTTAACTGAAAAATTTTAAAATTATGGCAAAAAAAGTGGCTGTTTTGGCAGTAAATCCGGTAAACGGAGCAGGGCTATTCCAATATTTAGAGGCTTTTTATGAAAATAAAATTCCTTACAGAGTATATGCCGTAGCGAATACAAAAGAAATTAAAAGCAATTCCGGTATTACTTTAATCGCAGACGATGTAATTGCCAATTTGAAAGGACACGAAGATGAATTCGATGCTCTTGTATTCGCTTGCGGAGATGCTGTTCCTGTTTTTCGTGAAAACGCAGAAATGCCATACAACATCGATTTAATGCAAGAACTAAAAATTTTCGGGGAAAAAGGCAAATTAATGATCGGACATTGTGCCGCTGCAATGATGTTCGATTTCGCAGGAATTACCTCAGGGAAAAAATTGTCACTACACCCATTGGCAAAACCTGCCATACAAAAAGGAACTGCCACGGATTCCGATTATGAAATAGACGGCAATTTCTACACAGCAAAACAAGAACATACTATTGAATCTATGATTTCTAAAGTAGTGGAAGCATTAAAATAACTAAACTGCATTAAACAGAAACTATTCTGATAATTTCGTTACCGGCCGGTATCGTCAAATCAGAATTTATCAATAAAAACGGAATAAAATTTATTCCGTTTTTATTATTCCGAAATGTTTTATCTCCATCGCTACATAATTATCATAACATACAAATCCGAACTTTTCATAAAAAGGGATTGTATCCGGATCGGATGGCATTATTTTAATATACAACATATTTGAATATCTGGCTAACATATATTCCATTAACCTGCTGCCGATATGGAATTTTTGGTATGCTGGATTAACCAATAAATAATGGATAAAAGCGACTGTTTCCCCATCATCAAGGCTACGAATCAAACCGACCAATTTATTCCCGTCCCATGCAGATATTACATGCGAGGAATTTTTCATAGCCTTTTGCAGCCGTTCCGGATAATGAGCCGATTCCCAATTTACCGATAAAAATAATTGTTCCAATTGTTCTGCCGGGAACTCTTTTATCTCTTTATAATTGATCATAACTTCTCAATTTAAACACATGTAATTAATAAAAATAAAGATAAATTTTTATTCTTAAAAACATATTCATTCGTGTCTTTCTTAATATTTTTCATTATATTTGAGTAATATAGAATACAGTAGAATAATTTTTGATAGCACGTTTCAAAAATTGGCTGTTATTCAATAACAATAACAATTATTCACCATTAAACAAGCCGTTATGGAAACCATTAAAGAAAAATTTGCTGTTATAAAACGTTTTAGAACAGCAGGAGAAGCGAATATAATAAAAGCATTATTGGATGCTAACGGCATTGATTCCGAATTGGTACATGCCGATTCAGCAAGCCTTTTTCCGGATAATCCCAGTAAAAGCCTGCAAATAGACCTTATTGCAAGAGAAGAAGACGTAGAAAAAATCAAAGAAATTTTATCCGCTAAATTCGATGAAAAAGAATTCGAACAGGCAGAATAAATTTTAAAGATTATTCTGAAAAAAGTGTTATTTAAATTGTAAATTTGCAATGCAATTTTACATCGCATGAATTTAAATACACAAAATAAATTACAAATACCATGGAATTATTAGAAAAGATTAAAGCTGCGGCTAAACAGAACCGGAAAAGAATCGTACTTCCTGAAGCAGAAGAAGAGAGGACTTTACGGGCTGCCGACCAATGTATCAGCGAAGGTCTGGCTGATATTATTCTCATCGGGAATAAAGAGGTCATCCTTAAAAATGCAAAAGAATACGGAATGGAGAATATCGGCCGGGCTACTATTGTAGAGCCACTAAACAATCCGAAAAAGGAAACGTATGTGGAACTTATGCTGGAACTCCGTAAATCCAAAGGATTGACTCGCGAACAAGCGGAAAAATTGATTATTGACCCGCTTTATTTGGGAGTAATGATGATCAAAGCCGGTGATGCCGACGGTGAAGTAGCCGGAGCCAATAATGCGACAGGTGATGTGCTTCGTCCTGCTTTCCAATATGTTAAGACGAAACCGGGAATCAGTGTCGTATCCGGTGCTTTTCTAATGATATTACAGGATAAACATTTCGGAGAAAATGGATTGATGGTTTTTGCAGACTGTGCGGTACATCCGAATCCTACTGCCCCGGAACTCGCACAAATAGCGGTAGAAACAGGACGTACAGCCCGTATAATAGCCGGGATAGAGCCTCGTATCGCTATGCTCAGCTTCTCGACCAAAGGTTCTGCAAAAAATGAGCTGGTCGATAAAGTTATCGAAGCCACACGCCTTGCAAAAGAGATGGACCCATCTTTACAAATCGACGGCGAATTACAGGCCGACGCAGCTATCGTTCCGGGCATCGGAAGCAAAAAAGCTCCGGGTAGTCCTATCGCAGGGAAAGCCAACGTTTTGGTATTCCCGAACCTCGAAGTAGGGAATATATCCTATAAATTGGTACAACGTATGGCCAATGCCGAAGCAGTAGGACCTGTTCTTCAAGGTATGGCAGCTCCTATCAACGATTTATCGCGCGGTTGTTCCATTAGCGATATCGTTAATTTAGTCGCTATAACTGCATGCCAGGCGCAAGGATTAGAATAATACCGAATAATAACTGTTTCCGGCAACTTTAAATATTGCCGGAAACTCTTTTTAACTACCAGCTTATAATTTGAAAGAATGATTATCTTAGTTTTAAATTGCGGCAGTTCATCTATCAAATATCAGGTAATGGATATGACCAGCCTTACGGAACATAAATTGCTGGCAAAAGGATTGGTTGAACGTATCGGTCTGACAGATGGCGTACTGACCCATAAACCGACAGGAAAACCCGCGTATGAATATGTAAAAAGTATTCCCGACCACACCGTAGGGATTAATTTGATATTGAATGCTATTGTCGATGAACAACATGGCGTTATTTCCAGTTTGAACGATATTAATGCAGTAGGGCATCGCGTTGCTCATGGCGGAGAATATTTTACCGACAGCGCCATTGTTACCCAAACCGTAAAACAACAGATAGAAAGCTGCTTTGAATTGGCTCCTTTGCATAATCCCGCTAATCTGAAAGGAATTTTAGCAATAGAAAATTTACTGCCTACTATTCAACAGGTAGCCGTATTCGACACCTCTTTCCATCAGACAATGCCTCAAGAAAACTATATTTATGCTATTCCCTACAAATATTACGAGGAATATCGCATCCGCCGTTACGGATTCCACGGGACAAGCCATAAATATGTAGCGCAAAAAGCCTGCAACCTGACCGGTTTAGATATCAACAATTCCAAAATTATCACTTGTCATATCGGAAACGGGGCATCCGTTACAGCTATTATAAATGGGAAATCGTATGATACATCCATGGGCTTTACTCCGGTGGACGGATTAGTTATGGGAACACGTTGCGGCAATGTAGACCCTAGTGCTTTGCTTTATATTGCAGAAAAAGACGATCTGAGCCTGAATAAAGTCAGCGATTTAATCAATAAAAAATCAGGATTATATGGACTTACAGATATCTCTTCAGATATGCGCGATATCAGTAATGCCGCAGAAAAAGGCGACGACCGTGCAATTCTTGCAATGCGGATATTCGATATGAGAATCAAAAAGTTCATAGGTTCTTATGCTGCGGAGATGGGAGGTGTGGATATGGTCGTATTTACCGGTGGAATCGGCGAACATCAGTCTTCCACCCGTGAAACAGTATGTTCCAATATGGAATATTTCGGAATGATATTGGACAAAGAAGCCAATAAAGACGCATTTGGCAAAGACGCTATTATTTCTGCTCCGGAATCAAAAGTAAAAATCGTTGTCGCAACAACCAATGAAGAATTGGTTATCGCTTCCGATACATTCCGTCTTTTGAAAAAGAATGCGGAATAATTTCTACAAACCGAAGTTGTTCAAAAAGAATACATGTATTCCCATTAGACGGAAAACATGTAAGAATAAAAAGATAAAAACTATCTTTATTCACTTTTTGAACAACTTTTATTTTATATAACAATTTTTATTTATGATTACTAAATTAGAAGAACTCATCCCTGCCGTTCAAGCAAAAGGGAAAAAAAGATTGGTTGCTGCTTATGCTAACGATGCCCATACGATAGAGGCTGTCCATGATGCAGTAAGACTGAATATCGTAGAAGCGACATTGATCGGGGATATACCCACTATAAAATCCGTATGTGCCGAACATCAAATAGATCCGCGGGATTTTTCCCTCATACAGGAAGACACGGATGTAAAATGCGTATCTCTTGCTATAAAAATGATTAATGACGGGATGGCCGATATTCTGATGAAAGGGCTTGTCAGTACAGATAAATACATGAAAGGAATATTAGCTAAAGAGGGTGGTTTGGTCCCTCCCAAAAGCACATTGAGCCATGTTACAGTACTGGAAATGGAAGCCTATCATAAATTATTGACGGTTACTGATGTGGCTGTTATTCCGCATCCTGATCTCGATCAAAAAGTAGCATTGACCCGCTATGTTATAAAGGTCGCCCAATCCTTAGGTATCAAAACTCCGAAAGTAGCCCTCATTGCCCCAACCGAACAGATGCTGCCTAAAATGGAAGCATGTGTCGATGCTGCTATCATCAGTAAAATGGCTGACAGGAAACAAATTACAGGAGCTATCATAGACGGTCCTTTGGCTTTGGACGTAGCAATAGATAAAGAAACTGCCGACATAAAGAAATTAACAAGCCCTGTCGATGGTGATGCGGATTGTTTAGTATTCCCTAACATAGAAAGTGCCAACGTATTCTTCAAAACCTCTACCAAGCTATTGCATGCAAAACTTGCAGCCATGGTAATGGGGGCAAAAGTTCCCTGCGTGCTTACTTCCAGAGGCGACACCAAAGAATCTAAGTTGTATTCAATTGCATTAGCTGCCCTTACAGCCAAATAACAATAATAATTCCGAATTCAATGACTACCCATCCGATTATATTAACGATCAATCCCGGTTCGACCTCTACCAAAATAGCCGTTTTTAAAGGAGATAAATGCTTTTTCGAAAAGACGATCAGGCATACAAAAGAAGAATTGGAACCTTTTGCCGACATTTCAGAACAATTCGCCTTTCGCAAGGAGGTTATTTTAAAAACCCTTAAAGATGCAGGAATCGACATCCAATCGATAAATATCATTATAGGACGCGGAGGATTGGTAAAGCCGATTCCTTCCGGAGTATATGCCGTAAACGAAGCCTTGAAAAAAGATTTGCGGAAAGGAATTATGGGGAAACATGCTTCTAATCTGGGAGGTTTGATAGCAGACGATATTGCCCAAAGCCTAAACGATGTAAAAGCATACATTGCCGACCCTGTCGTTGTAGATGAAATGAGTGAAATTGCCCATATCAGCGGACATCCGCTTTTCAAACGAATTTCTATTTTCCATGCATTGAACCAAAAAGCCGTAGCCCGGCTTTATGCAGAAAGCCAACATATCCCATATGAACAATTAAACCTGATTATTGCGCACATGGGAGGCGGAATATCGGTAGGTGCCCATAGAAAAGGGAAAGTCATCGATGTAAACAATACATTGGACGGAGAAGGGGCTTTTTCTCCGGAACGCAGCGGAACCCTGCCTGCCGGACAGCTTGTCGATATGTGTTTCTGCGGTAAATATTCCCGCAATGAAGTTTACAGAATGATTGTAGGGCAAGGAGGAGTAATCGCTCATTTAGGCAGTAACGACACAAAAGCTATCATAGAAAAAGCGAAACAAGGCGACTCCGAATGCCGGTTAATAATGGACGCCCTCTGCTATAATGTCGCTAAACAAATAGGCAGTATGGCTGCCGTACTGGAAGGAGATATAAACGCAATTATTCTGACAGGCGGAATCGCTTACAGCGATTATGTATGCGATTACATAAAAAAAATGGTTTCTTTCATCGCTCCGGTAATCATATATCCCGGAGAAGACGAAATGCAAGCACTTGCTGCCAACGGATTACTGGTTTGGGAGAATAAAATTACTCCCCATATATATAAGTAAATGGAATTAAAATAACAAACGTGCTTAAAATCAGATAACTTAATTACAAGTTATCCATTTACGCCTTATAGTTTTTATAGGTTTTATATCTAACTTATGGAAATATTTTGTAAATTTGAAAGCGTTATTGAAATTGCATAAATAAGCACTAAATAAATTCATTTAAAAATTAAAAAGATTAAGATGAGCCAGACTAAATTTCCTGCCGGAGTAATTACCGGTAAAACTGTACAAGAACTTTTTGCTTACGCTAAAGAAAAAGGTTTTGCTATTCCTGCCGTTAATGTAACAGGAACAGATACTGTCAATGCTGTTTTGGAAACAGCAAGAGAAGTTAATTCTCCTGTTATTATTCAATTATCGAACGGAGGAGCTGCTTTCTATGCAGGAAAAGGATTAAGCAATGATGGCCAGAAAGCATCTATTTTGGGTGCTATCTCATGTGCACACCATGTAAATACGGTTGCCGAAGCATACGGTATTCCCGTTATTCTTCATACCGACCATGCTGCAAAAAAACTTCTTCCGTGGATCGACGGATTACTTGATGCCAGCGAAGCTCATTTTGCAAAAACAGGCAAACCTCTTTTCAGTTCTCATATGCTGGACCTTTCTGAAGAACCATTGAAAGAAAATATCGAGATATGTAAAAAATACCTCGAACGTATGAGTAAAATGGGGATGACTTTGGAAATCGAACTCGGTATTACCGGTGGTGAAGAGGACGGTGTGGACAACTCTCACGTAGAAGCTTCCAGATTATATACTCAACCGGAAGACGTTGCTTATGCTTATGATGAATTGAGCAAAATCAGCCCGAATTTCACTATTGCCGCATCATTCGGTAATGTTCACGGCGTATATAAACCAGGAAATGTGGTATTAAGCCCGGAAATTTTGGATGCTTCTCAAAAATATATTCAGAAAAAAGACAATACCGGACCAAAACCTGTTAATTTCGTATTCCACGGTGGTTCCGGATCTGAACCTGAAAAAATACAAGAAGCTATCAGCTACGGTGTTATTAAGATGAACCTCGATACAGACATGCAATGGGCATTCTGGAACGGTATTCGTACTTACTATGAAAACAAAAAAGCATATCTGCAAGGACAATTAGGAAACCCGGAAGGAGCTGACAAACCAAATAAAAAATATTACGATCCGCGTGCTTGGCTTCGTGAAGGAGAAAAATCGATTATCGAACGTCTTAAAATTTCATATAAAGATTTGAATGCTGAGAACGTACTCGGCTAACCGATAATTCCATAGCCCCTGTAAAGGGGGCTATTTTCTTTATTATCTTAATATTAACTAATACCAAATAATAAAAACATGAAGGACGCAGTTGCAATACTTTGCGCCGGAGGTCCTGCTCCGGGAATCAATACGGTTATCAGTTCCGTAGCTAAAATTTTCTTGAACAACGGATATACTGTTTTGGGATTGAACGGCGGTTACAAAAGCCTTTTCGCTGATGAACCAGACTTTATCTACATAGATTTCGATTTTGCAGATAATATTTTCGCACGGGGTGGTTCCGCATTGGTTATGAGCCGTCATAAACCGACAGACAAAGAATTCCGCTCCGATTTCTTTGAAAAATACAATGTCAAATTATTGGTTACAATCGGTGGTGACGATACAGCTTCTACCGCTAATCGTGTTTCCAAATACTTAAAAAGCAAAAACCTGAATGTAGCCAATATCCATGTACCAAAAACAATCGACAATGACCTTCCGCTTCCTGCCGGAATTCCTACATTCGGTTATGAGTCTGCACGGGAAGAAGGAGTAAAACTGGCTACTGCCATATATGAAGATGCACGTACAAGCAGTAACTGGTTCGTCGTATCCGCAATGGGACGCGAAGCAGGACACCTTGCTTTCGGTATCGGTGAAGCATGCCATTACCCGATGGTTATTATCCCGGAAATGTTTGATAAAACTCCTATCACTTTCGATAAAATTACCCGTTTGGTGATCTCTTCTATGGTTAAACGCCGTATTATGGGAATTCCTTATGGGGTGGCTATTATCAGTGAAGGCGTATTCCACTTTATGAGCGATGACGATATTATCGGCACAGGGGTACAATTTACATATGACGAACACGGGCATCCTGAATTGGGTAATGTAAGTAAATCTCATATCTTTAATATGCTTGTTCAACAACGCATGAAAGATTTGCGTATCAAAATAAAAAGCCGCCCGAATGAAATGGGATACGAACTTCGTTGCTGCCGCCCGATAGCATATGACCTTGCTTATGCTACTGAATTGGGATTAGGAGTTTATACACTCTTTAACGAAGGTATTACCGGATGTGTCGTTACCATTAACAATGAAGGTAAAGCAGAGCCGTTGTATCTGAAAGACGTAGAAGATGAAAACGGTAAGATTAAACCTCGTTTGGTGGATATCAATTCTCCACGGGTACAAACGATCTACCGTAACAATATGCACTACATCACGCCAGCTGATTACAAACAAGCAGCTAAATACGTAGATAACCCTGAAGAATTCGACTTCTTTAAAATTCTCGAATGGGAAGAATAATTACTTCAGAAATATAATA
>DVIX01000032.1 GCA_018710935.1 Candidatus Avirikenella pullistercoris
TGTTTATCAGTCAGGTTGGTTGGGTACTTATGCATAACTTTAATGTCTTGATAACCATAAAGTTACGAAAAATATTCCAATTAACCTACTGATTTACAACTAATTATAAATAAATTTAAACAGCTTCTAAATTATTTTTTATGAAAAACTTTTTACTTTTTTGCTTGTGTGTTATTTTTTCTGTTTTTTCCGTATATGCACAAGAGCCTGTTGGCGAACCTGAATTTGTTGGAGAAGCATTGATGTTGTTCCCTGATAATACGGCTAAATTATTGGAAAAAACGACTTCTAACGAGAGAACTCGATTGAATGCGGCAGCTCTTGTCGTAGGCATCGGGAAAGCGAAAACGAAAATCGTAATCGATGGGGAATCTGCCCGGGTACGAATTCCTCAGGAGGGAGACTATAAACTGATAATACGTGCGGTGGATAATAGTACCGATCCGCTTTCTATTATTAGTGTTTTTAGATTCGATGTAAAGAAAAATTCGCGTACGGCTGAAGTTTCCTCTGTGAACTCTTTCGGGAGTGTTTCCAGAAATAATCTTGAATACCTTCCTTTTTCCGCTAAAAAATATGGCGAGTCTTCTTATATTTTGACGCTTGAGGAAAAACCTGCCGGAGAATATGGAATAATTGTGCGTAATCCTAATTCCTTGGATGAAAAGGCAACGATTGTATCTACGTTTGCCATTGAATAACATAATAGCATGAACGGTAAGAATTTTCTTGCCGTTTTTGTTAAAATAATGATTTCCTTGTAAAATATTTTCTTATGGAAATTTGTTTTAATGGAAATTATATGTTATTTTTGTGCAATAATTGCTAAATAGGTTGAGTAAGTAAGTATGGAAACGATATGCATTTTACGGAATATCTTTAAAGCGCTTCGTGATTTTGAAGAGTCGTTTGCAAAGATGTATGGGGTTTGCTTGAACGAGGCAATGGCGTTATGTTGTCTGTCGGACGGACAATGTTCTTCGACGGAAATTGCGGAAAAAACAGGAATGTCCGCTTCTCATACGTCGAAGGTGATTGGAGCGCTTGAAAAAAAGAAGTTGATTAAACGGATATTGGGAGAACAGGATAAGCGTCAGATGTATTTCCGTTTGACGGAATCGGGTAGAGAGCGTTTAGTCTGGATACGAAAGGAAGAAATAATTATCCCGGATATATTGAGTCCGGTGTTTAAAAATAAATAAGTCGATTATGAGTAAGAAAACCATTTTTATTTTGGTAATGGCAGTTGTTTTGGCCGGAGCCGTAACTGCTGCATGCCTGTTACCGGGAAATAGTCGGACGGTACAGGAACGGACGGCAAATAGTATTAATAATGAAAATATCACAGAAATGAAAACGATGGAATTGACAAAAGCGGATTTTTTATCGAAGATTTTTAATTATGAGAATAATCCTACCGAATGGAAATATTTGGGAGATAAACCGGCGATTATCGATTTTTATGCTTCGTGGTGTGGCCCATGTAAAGCGGTCGCTCCTGTTTTGGAGGAGCTGGCTGCACAATATGACGGGGAAATTTATATATATAAGGTAAATACGGAGAAAGAGCAGGAGCTGGCCGGAGCTTTCGGTATCAGGAGTATTCCTACTTTCCTGTTTATTCCTATGGAAGGTGCCCCGCAGATGGCTCAGGGAGCTATGCCTAAAGCTGCTTTCGAAGAAGCTATTCAGAATGTTCTGTTAAAATAATATTAGGGTATGGCAATGATAATCGATGCGGAAAAATGTCCGCAGAACCATGTTTGCCCGTTGATTGCAATCTGTCCGGCAGAAGCTATCTCTCAGGACGGGACGGGGCTTCCTGAAATAGATTCCGATGTGTGTGTCGAATGCGGGGAGTGTGCTGTCCATTGCGGAATGCAGGCTATTTATGCAGATTGATTGCGGAATACGATATAAAAAGGTTCGGTTTCTGAAACATGTATTTATATCATTTCGTAATTGCTGATTTGAACAGGGATATTTAAAGTAGGAAGTACTTTTTCCAATAAGATGCCGTCCATTTGGTTATATTCGTATCCGAAAGTAGCGCGTATCCCTTGAGAGATGAATTGAACGGCTCTGTCCATTGCAACGGGCAGGCTGTCGCCTTGCATCAGAGCGCCTGTAATGACACTGGTGAAAGTATCTCCTGTCCCCGGGTAATGGGCGGGATAATAAGGACATCCTATTTTCCAGAATCGTTCTCCTTCCCGATTGTAGGCGTAAACACAGGTGGTGTTGGCGTCTTTTTCGACGGGAACGCTCGTAACGATGACAATCTGAGGACCTTTGTCGGACAGCTCTACCAAATATTGTTTCAGTGTCTGGTCGCTGTTATGTTGGGAATAGGGTTTTCCCAATAAATAAAATAATTCGGTCATATTCGGGGTAACTACGTCTGCTTTTTGTATCAGGCTTTGCATCTGGGTTACCATTTGGTTGTCGAACGTTTTGTATAATTTCCCGTTATCGCCTAATACCGGATCGATTACGACTAAATTGTTCTCCTGCCGGAACGTTTCGATAAATTCCTTTACGATTGTTATTTGTCCCGGAGAACCTAAATAACCGGTATAAATTGCGTCGAAGCGGATTTTCATCTCTTTCCATTGAGCGATGATTTTAGGCATCTCCTCGGTGAGGTCGAGCATGTAAAAATGCGGATATTGGGTGTGTCCTGACAATATAGCGGTAGGAAGAGGGCATACTTCGAATCCCATGGTCGAAAGAATGGGGATTACTGCCATCAATGAGGTTCTGCCTGTTCCTGAAAGATCGTGAATAGCGGCTATTTTTTTTACGTTTTCGGAGTACATGGTTTTATATATTTGAGGCTTGTGCCTTTTTCTGCAATTCCTGTGCGGTTTTTTACAGGAGCAAAAATAAAAGTTTCGGAATAAATAACGGTTATTCAGTGGTTTTTTTATCGAAGGGAAATATAAAAATACGTTTTTTGCGAGAAAAAGTTGCGGTTATAAAATGAAACCGTTACCTTTGCGGCATAAATGCCACTTTAGCTCAGTCGGTAGAGCAACGCATTCGTAACGCGTAGGTCGCGAGTTCGAGCCTCGTGAGTGGCTCTGAGAAATCCGGTCATAAACCGGATTTTTTATTTCAGGAGAGACTGAATTGAAACGGTAGGGGAGGGGAAAAGAAAATTTTACGGAGAAAATAGTTCGGTAACCGCTGTGATTCCTTAATCTTCGAAATTTATTCCGAAGAAATTTGTGTGCAGGGAATCAGTATGTTCGATTATTTTTTACGGTTATTAGCGCGATAATGTTGTTTGGATGGGGTTTGTTGGGCAAGGTTATTGTGGCGTTTGTTATTGTTGCGCTGGTTATTATTGCGTTTTTTATTATTGTTTTGATTGTTTTTTGCTTGGGCTGTTTTTCCCCTGTTGTAAGCTAATTTGGTGGAGTTCAGGGTATCGTCGTCCAAAGTGATGGAATTATCGGAGAATTTGCGGATGTCGTTTATGATTACTTCATTGGAGGGATATTCCTGGTTATATTCGTAGGATTTGACCTTCATAAACTTTGCGATATTACTCGCTACATAAATTTTATCGTCTTCATCATCCGTATTTTTGATGAGATCGATGACGTTTCTGATGTTCTTTCCGTACTGTTTGTATTCGATATTGCCTTTCGGGTATTCGAGTTTCTGAGGATGGCAGGTCAGCGCTTCGGGTGAAGGAATCGGATAAGGTGAATCGACATCGAGTTGAAAATCGGACATGATAAAGAGGTGGTCCCAGAGTTTATGCCGGAAATCGGCGGTATCTCTCAGATGGGTGTTGATATTGCCCATTACGGCGATAACCGCATGCGCTTGTTGGTTGCGCAGTTCCCTGTCTTTGATAGAGGAGAGCTCTTGTACCATTTTTTGTATGTGGCGCCCGTATTCGGGCAAAATAAGTTTTGACCTTTGCGAATTGTAATCTTTAGAGTCCATGTATAATCGTAATTTGGTTAAAAACCTGCAACGGTTAATGTATCGGGTATTACCGTATAAAATATATAATCAGTCTGCAGCAATAGCGACTAAATGTATTATGAAAAAGAAATTTATTAATTTTATGCAGTGAAACGTGAAATAATGAAAATCCCTTTGGAAACACTACAAAAATACCGGAGTATTTAATGGAAGCGTGTTTGCTATTTTCACTAACGGTATATGCAATTGTGGTGCAAATATAAATATTTATTTTAATTTTTCTTGTGAAGAGCGTTTTTTTCACAATTTATTATAAGGATCGATATTGTCGATAAAAAGTTATTATATTCAAAATTATGGCGAAGATTTTAGTTGTGGATGATGAGAGATTCATCCGGAATTCCCTGAAGGAAGCATTGGAATATGAAGATTATGAGGTGGATACCGTAGAAAGCGGTAGCCGGGGATTAGAGATGATAGAAAAGTCTAAATACGATTTGGTGATTTGCGATATCAAAATGGAGGGAATGGACGGAATAGAATTTCTCGATAGGGTAATGGCGGATGAGTCTCAACAATCGTTTCCGACTATTATGATTTCGGGGCATGGCAATATTGATATCGCTGTCGATTGTATTAAAAAAGGTGCTTTCGATTTTATTGAAAAGCCTTTTGATTTGAACAGGATATTGATGACTGTGCGGAATGCGTTGGATCGGAAAGAATCGGTCAAAGAGGCGAAAATAGGAATTAAGCAGAAAAATTTGAGCGGGAAAAATCAGGATATCGTCGGGGAATCGGAGCCTATTATGAATGTGAAACGGATGATTGCAAAAGTAGCTCCTTCGGAAGCGAGGGTATTGATTACCGGAAGCAATGGTACGGGAAAAGAGTTGGTGGCTCGCCAACTGCATAAGTTAAGCCATCGCAATACCGGGCCTTTTATAGAGGTGAATTGTGCCGCTATTCCTGCGGATTTGATTGAAAGCGAAATGTTCGGCCATGAAAAGGGGGCTTTTACTTCGGCGGTTAAACAACGGAAAGGAAAATTTGAACAGGCAGACGGAGGAACGCTGTTTCTGGATGAGATCGGAGATATGAGCCTTTCTGCCCAGGCAAAAGTGCTGAGAGCATTGCAGGAAGGCAAAATAAGCCGGGTAGGGGGCGATAAGGATATTCCGGTCAATGTACGTGTACTTGCCGCTACCAATAAGAATTTAGCTAAAGAAATAGAGAAGGGGAATTTCCGTGAAGACCTTTTCCACCGGTTGAGTGTCGTAATTATCCATGTCCCTTCTTTGGCGGAACGAAAAGAGGATATTCCGATATTAATACGTTATTTCCTGGAAGATGCGTGTAAACGGGAAGGTTCTCCCGTCCGTAAAATCGAGGATAAGGCGATGGAAATGCTTAAGGAGTTGCCATGGAGAGGCAATATCCGGGAGTTGCTGAATGTTGTGGAACGATTGGTGGTGTTTACCCATGATGATTCCCGGAATGACGAAAGTATTGTGATTACGGCGAAAGATGTACAGGAATATGTAATCGATGCAGATCAATACAGTTAGCCTTCGGAGCGGCGGTTACAATACGTTTTGTTCTAAAAAACTGAATGATTGTCCGTTGCCGATTATAATATGGTCTAAGAGGCGGATGTCTAAAAGGGAACATCCGTCTTTTATTTTTTTTGTGACGGCCAGATCGTTTTCACTCGGAGTGAGGTCGCCGGACGGATGGTTATGTGCGATAATCAGTCCCGAGGCGAGCCGTTCGATAGCGCGCTGTAAAATGATTTTGATATCTACTACGCTGCTATTGGTTCCTCCGTGGCTGATGCGTACCTTATCTACGACACGGTTGGCTCCATTCAGGTAAATAGCCCAAAACTCTTCGTGGGGTAAGTCTCCGATAATGGGTTCCAGCAGCCGGACAGCGTCCATATTATTCCGTATGGTATCTATCATAGGGCGTTCCGTCTGTTTGATGCGTGACGCCAATTCAAAAGCGGCAGCGAGTGTCATGGCGCTTTTCATTCCGATACCTTTCGATTTGCAAATGGTATTTACATCCAGATACCTCAATTCATTCAGGTTGTTATTGTGGTTTTCCAATAATTCGGCGCCGGCGTTAGTGGCAGAGCCTGCTATGGTACTTTTCCCGATAAGCAGCCCTAAAAGTTCCGCATCCGTAAGGGCGGAAATCTGCGAATAGAGTAATTTTTCCTGTGCGACGGTGTCCTCGCTCCAGTCGGGAGTTATTTTTTTTACCATAACGGAAATCGGATTGAAAAGTGAAAAATAGTGATTTTTTTAATGATTCTAAATATAATTTCTAAATTTGTGAAATCCGGCAGTTGCGGGAATGGCCGGCAAAGTACGGAAAAGGGATCGGGAAAAGCGGCTTTTGCATGTTATTCGCATTCCCGGAAAGAAAATGGAGTTGAATTTTAATATTTTTTTATGATAAAAGGAACGGGAATCGTCCTTATGGCGGTTATTTGGAGTATTTTGGGGACCTCTTTTTCTTTCGCTCAGAAAAAGGTGTGGACATTGAAAGAGTGTATCGATTATGCTATGGAAAACAATGTCGATGTATTGAGCAATGAAATAGATACTGAAATCGCCGCTGTAAACGAACAACAGAGTAAACTCAATTATATTCCGGCCGTTTCTGCGAACATAGGGTACAATATCAATACGGGGCGGGCACTCGATCCGACTACTTATCAATATACGGAGAATCAGGTCGTGAATAATATGAATGCGGCGGTAGGAGCCAGCTCCGTATTGCTTGCCGGGTTGCAAAAATATCATAACGTACGGAAAAGCCAGCGGGAACATTTGGCAGCGATACAGGATTTTCAGCGTTTTAAAAACGATATGAGCCTGAATATTGCCATGTACTATCTGGAAGTGTTGTATAACAAAGAGTTGGTTGTGACGCTTGAAAAACAGGTCGAGTCTTCGCAGGAGAATATAAACAGAATGGAGAAGTTGGTAAATGCCGGAACCGCTACTGTGGGAGAGTTGCTCGATATGGAAGCGCAGAAGGCCAATGAGGAATATTCTTTGGTGGACGGGCAGAGTAAATTGTCTATTTCTATCCTGAATCTTTGCCAGCTTTTGGAAATATCGGATACGGAAAATTTCGATGTGGAAGTTCCCGATATTGCCCAGTTGGCTGATATTTTTCCTAAGGAATCGGTAGGGGAGATTTATCAGATTGCATTACGGTTGCCGGAAATAGAAGCGGCTAAGTTGCGGGTGGAATCGGCTGAATACGATATTAAAATCGCCAAGGCCAAATTGTACCCTTCCCTAAATTTTAATTTCGGTTATAGCAGTGCTTTTTCCGATTCCCGGCAGATGCCGGTTATTACTTCTGCCGGTTTGCAGTATCAGAAATACAAATTCTGGGATCAGATAAGGGATAATGCGGGGACATCTATCTCTTTCGGATTGAGTATTCCTATTCTGAATTCTTTTTCTGCACGGAAAGGTGTGAAACTTGCCGAACTATCGAAACGGAAAGCGGAATATGCGGTGCGGAATGCAGAGCTGAAATTGTTTAAGGATGTGAAACAGGCGCATACCGATGCGTTGGGTGCCCTCTCTAAATTCGATGCCGCTCTCAAACGGGTAAAAGCGAATCAGGAATCCATTAAATATATGGAAGAAAAATTCAGGTTGGGAACAGCTTCCGTTACCGATTACAATATCGCCCGTAATAATTTGCTGATCGCTCAGTCCCAGATGTTACAGGCTAAATACGATTATATTTTTAAGGTAAAGGTTTTGGAATTTTATAAAGGGATTCCGATCGGGCTTGAACCGATACGATAGTTTTTGAAATATAAAGAGTTGACAGAATATGGCTAAAAAGAAGAAGAGGAAGCCTTTTATCATTACGGTATCGATAATAGGGCTGTTTATTATCATAATGGTGTTGCGGAGTGTGTTCGCTTCGGAAGAGGGAGTCGTTGTGGAGCTGGTAAATCCGGAGGAGCGGGAAATAACGGAGATAATTTCTGCCAATGGAAAGATACAGCCGGTGACGGAAGTGAAAATCAGTCCCGATGTATCGGGCGAGATTGTGGAGTTGGCGATAGAGGAGGGGCAGAATGTCATGAAAGGGGATTTGTTGTTGAAAATCAAACCGGATGTTTATGAGTCGATGCGGGAGCGTTCCGAAGCCTCTTTGAATTCTTCAAAAGCTCAGGCGGAACAAATTGCCGTACAGTTGGAGCAGGCGCGTATCAATTACGACCGGAATAAACAGTTATTCGAACAAAAAGCTATTACGCAAGCGGAATATGAAGAGACATCGACGCAATACGACAATCTGAAAGCGCAATTAAGAATGGCGGAATTTAATATCGCCAGTGCGGAAGCGGCATTGAAAGAGAGCGAGGAAAACCTGCAAAAAACGGTTATCTATGCGCCTATGGACGGTACTATCTCATTGCTCGATGTCGAGTTGGGAGAACGGGTAGTAGGTACTGCGCAAATGGCCGGTACGGAGATGTTGAGGATTGCCGACCTGATGCGGATGGAAGCCAAAGCGGAAGTTAATGAAAACGATATAGTTCGGGTGAGCCTTGGAGATACCGCGAATATCGAAGTAGATGCTTATGCGGGGAAAATTTTCAAGGGAGTCGTGACACGTATTGCCAATACGGCTATGGAAACGACCTCGACCGACCAGGTAACCAATTTTGAAGTTCGGATTTATATCCTTCCCGAATCGTATGACGATTTGGTAACGGAGGGGAATCCCAATCCGCTCCGCCCGGGAATGTCGTGTACGGTGGATATTATCACCGATCGGAAAAATACGTTGGCGGTTCCAATACAGTCGGTTACCGTACGGGAGCAGGAGGGAAACAATAAGGAAGTGGTGTTCGTTTACCGTTTGGACAGTGCGGGAGTGGCGATGCGTCCTGTGACGACCGGAATTCAGGATACCCGTTATATCGAAATCGAAGGAGTGGGAAAGGACGAACAGGTGGTGTCGGCTCCTTATAACGCAATTTCCAAAACATTGCAAGACGGTAGTAAGGTGACTGTTAAGGCTTCGGGACCGGAGAAATAAGATGAAACGGTGGAAACGGGTAACAGTTTTAGTGGCAGTAGTGGCGGTTTTTTGTATTTTTCTGCTTTTCGATCCCGAACAGTATGCTTTATTTCCGAAATGCCCCTCTTTGTTGTTGACCGGTTATGAGTGTCCCGGATGCGGTTCGCAACGGGCTATTTATCATTTGTTACATCTGAGAATCGGAACGGCATTCCGGTATAATGCTCTATTGGTTTTGTTGTTGCCTTATCTTTTTATCTGTTTTTATTTGGAATATCTGGACGGGAAACAACGGTTTCCCCGTCTGTACGGAGCATTGACCGGAAAGGCGGCGGTTATTGTCTTGTCGGTCGCTATCGTCGTTTTTACGATTGTTCGGAATATAATTTAATTTATGTTTGTTTATCGGAATAGAAGAGAGCTTCAGAGCTCTCTTTTTTATTTCGGAAAAACGGAAATGCATTGTGTTTTACCGGGTGTTTCCCCTTTCCGGAGTTCCTCGTTTCGGTACGGTTCGGAAAAGGGAAAAAAGCAGAAAAATGTGTCGGAATGCGGGTTGGTAATAGTGGAAAGGAAGTAGATATACTTCCCCATTTCAGGCGGTTTTTGCAGAATAGGGATAGGATGGGAGTGAATGGGGTTATTTTTAACCGGATTATTCGATAAACGGTTATGGCTATTTCGGAGAAGAGAAAAAAGAGCGTCGGAAATAAGGTGCAACAGAGTAGAAATGTGCAGGAAACGGTTGCTGCGGAAACGGCGGTTTCGGATGCAGAGGGAAATTTTGACAATATGGCTGCTCAGGATATTTCCTTGCGGTGTGTAACGAAAGAAGCAAAGAGAGCGGGGTTTGAGGAGCGTGGAGAAAAAATAGGAGGAGAAACGGATATGGGTAAGAAGTTGGGAAGAATATGCGGTTCTGGAAAGAATACAGGAAGAGTGGAAGATATGCCGTTTGTGGAACGGGTAGCCATTGTGCGGGGAAAAGCTTTGGAAAAATTGACCGAGATTATCGAAAATATCGAAACGATAAATACGTCCGATATAACCGCTTTATTGAAAGTACTCGACGTCTTGGGCGAAATTATCGATGCGGAAGGAAGCGTTAAACAGGGGCAGGAGGATTTTTACGAATCGGTATTGCGGCTTTCGGTCGTTCCTGCCGGAGAAGAAAACGAGGAGGAAAAAGATAGTACCGGAGGCCGGAATTAAAATATACGGGTATGAAAAAAAGAAAAATTGTTCAGGTTGCATTGAAAGGGTTGAACTGTTTTATGCCGGAACATATTGTCGAGGACGGGTTTTGCGAACGCCTTCATAATCTCCGTTATGGGGGAGGAGTATGGCGTTCTGTCGCTTCTCCCCATATAATGCACCATATACAGGAAGATAACGGTTACCGAATTATTTACCGGCATCCTGTATTGCCGCAGGGATGGTATATCGCCCGGCGGGAGGGGGAAGGGAAGTTTATCATAGAGGTAGTCCGCCTTTTCGGAGAAATTATGTTTCAGGCGCAGCTCGCTATCTATCCGCAAGAAACGGAGCTCTCCCTTTCTCATTTCGGGAATGTACTTTTTTTAACGGCTAAAGATTCTTCGGGAACCGTAACGGAAAAATCTTTCCTTTATAAGGATAAACGGTATTATGCTGTTCATATGGGGCAGATTGCCCCGCCGCAAATAGAAATGTCGGGTTATTCGATTTATTCTTCCGATATGGAGGTTATACAAGATAGGGCTTTTAGCCGGATAGCTTATGTGGAAACGACCGATAGGGCCGGCTCTGCGGAGATAACGGCTTTTGAAAATTATTATCCTGCTTTGTTGGCGGGGTTGCAGGAGCAGGGGGCTATTCCCGGTCTGTTCTTCTTTTTCGTGGCGTATAAAATGTATGACGGGACGGTTATTAAAAACAGCCGGCTTTATACCTGTGCGGGAACTAATAACCGGACACGCGATTTCATGTTGAAAAAGGAGGGGAATAATAAATATACTTATTATACTCATGTACGGGCGAATTATCTCACGTTGAAATTTACGGATTATGCGGAAGTATCGGATAACCCGTTGATAAAATCCGTATGTGTTTATGCTACCCGGAATTATCCGTTATATACGGTGGACGGTATTTTTAACGATTTCGATTATTCGGATGCGGAAGTAACGCAACAAGGAACGGCGACTTATTACCTTTCCCGCAGCAAATGTATTTGGAATAAGGAGTTGGAAGATATTATAGATACTCCTTTTTATGAAATTGCGGAGTTGGATATAAAAAATCTTGCGGAAAATGACACCTTGAAATTGACTTATAAAGAACATTTTTCCGGTATCGAGCATAAACCGGTCTATTCGGCGGGATTTTCCGATCATGATATAATCGGAGCGGGCGGGTACGAATACAATAACCGTTGGCATTTATATAATGTTACCACGACATTGTTCGAGGGAAGCGACCAATTCTATGCCGGGAATACCCTGAATAACGGGGAATTGGCATATAGCCGTATTGTCCTTTCGGAAACGGCGGATTCACGTATCTGTTTTGTCGTGACGCTCAATATCGGAGGAAAAAGGGTGGTTACAGCTTGTACCCCGTCGGAAACTTATTATTTTACCAAAAAGGTCAGCGGTGCGGTTGTTTCCGGTGAATTTTATATCGTCAACGGCATTCTCTCTTATCCCGATTCGCGGGCAGAAAAGCTGGAGATTTATTTCAGGCATTCGGAAAACGGTTATCGGTTAGTGAAAAGTTATCTGTTGAAAAGCGCTTATTCCAATAATTACGCTTATTGCCGTTGTTCGGACGATTGCAATCCTGTGTTGGTGGAGGAACTTACTTTGCCTGTCTCCGGCATCTCCCGCCAGCTCGTTTTCGACCGTTCTTTTACGGAACCCGGCAAGTTGATGGTGTCGGGGACGGACAATCCTTTTTATTATGCGCCGGAACATTGTTATACGGTAGAGAGCGATGCGGAAATAGTTTTTGTCGATAGCAATGCGGGGCAACTTACCGAAAGCCGTTTCGGGCAGCATCCCTTATTGCTCTTTACCGATAAAGGGATATTCGCGCTTGAACAGGGCGAGGGCGAGTTATTGTATGCTTCTGTCGTGCCGTTATTGGATGATGTCGTTCGTCCGGGTACGGTTTCCCTCAGTACGCAAGGAGTGGTTTTTTATGTCACCGGTCGTGGGTTGATGGCCCTTGCCGGCAGGAAATCCCGATGCGTTTCCCAGCCGTTGGGAAATGATTTCACCGAGAAATATCTTATCGGGGCAAAATTCGTTTATGTGCCTGCTTATAATGAATTATTGGTTTACAATAAGGGGTACGATTATGCGTATATCTGTTCGATGGAGGAAGGGGTATGGAGTACGAGGGATTTGAAGGGCGAATTGTTGAACGGAGGATTGTTTCTTACCGAAACGGCGCTTTGTAATTTCGGAGTTTCGGAAGATAAAACGGAACGACTGCCGGCCGAAGTGGTCACTTCCCCGTTAAAAATGGGAGATAGCCGGTATAAACGGGTGGAAACGGTGGCCTTGAGAATGGATTATGGCAGAGAGACCCTTTATACATTTGCGCTGGAAGGTTCGGCCGACGGGAAAAATTGGGCGCTTTTACAGTCGGGGGATAACTCCTTTTTGTCGCGCAGAACACCCGTTTCCTGTCGTTTTTTCCGGTTGAGGCTTTCTTTCCTCAACAGCCGGGATGCCGCATTGACAGGATTCGACGTGGAATATTATCCCCGTTTCGGAAAGCATTTACAGTAAAATTGCTATTCACTATGAATCCGATCGTAAGACTATTGCTGAAAAATGAATCGGTATCGTTTTTAATTCGTTTTTTTATCCGCGGCTTTTTCAGGAGTTGTTCCGTCCGTCACTTTTGGGGATTCATTTCCTTTTATGGTAGTCAGGAAAATAGCCCGCTGGTCCGGTGCGGTTTCCAGTATTTCTACCGCTTTGGTTACGATATTGTAAACCGGATACATGAAATAGTAAAATCCGTTGTCTTGTAAAACGGTATTCCGGGCGATATACCCTTTTATAAAATATTTCATGAAATCCTGTGAACTTTTATCGGCTCCGGCTATTGAAGCGCCTTTGGATGCAGCGTAGCGGACAAATTCATTATACATTTGTTCTTCGTTCTGTTCGAAAAATGCCTTGATGTCGTCCATGGTTTTTATCTGCTGCAATTCCGTACGGTGTTCGTCCGTGTATTTCAGGGTGAAGTTGAACAGGATATTGTTTGCCATAACGGAAGTGACATGTTTATCCAATGCCGTGGTATCCATCGGGACAAAAACATCGGGCATGATTCCGCCCCCCCCGTAAACGATTTTTCCTTTCGGCGTGACATATTTCAAGGAATCGGACAGTTTTATACTGTCGGCAGAAATCAATTCACTGTGCAAAAGTCTGTTGAGCAAATCGTTGTTGTATGCTTCCGGATCGTTGTAGGGGCGTTGTATGGAGCGTCCCGTAGGAGTATGGTAACGGGCGATCGTGAGATTCATCAAGGAACCGTCGTTAAACGGTATTTGTTGTTGTACCAATCCTTTTCCGAAAGAACGGCGTCCTACAATCAGTCCGATATCGTTATCCTGGAAAGCTCCAGCTACTATTTCGCTGGAGGAAGCCGAACCTTCGTCGATCAACAGTACCATATCCTGTCCTATCAGGCGTCCTGTCCCGTCCGCATAGGTTTGGGCCGTTCGTGTGGCACGCCCTTCGGTATAGACGATTAAGGCATTTTGAGGAAGAAACTCGTTCGCTATCAATATTGCTTGGTCTAAGAAGCCTCCGGAATTTGCCGTCAGATCGAAAATAAGGTGTTCCATGCCCTGTTCTTTCAGCTGCATTACGGCATTGACGAACTCTTCGTGCGAATTACGGGAGAATTGCAGCAGTTTGATATAACCGATACCCGGTTGGATCATAAACGCGGCGTCGATGCTTTGCACCGGTATTTTACTCCGTACGACTTCAAAAGGCAAAAGCGATTGCGCTCCTGCACGTTCGATGCCCAAACGGACAGTGGTTCCGCCGACTCCTTTCAACATTTTGACAATGTCGTTCTGGTTGATATTTCTTCCCGCTACGATAGAGTCGTTAATCGTGATAATACGGTCCCCGCTCATAATGCCGACCTTTTCGGAAGGACCTCCCGAAACGACGTTCTGGATAATTACCGTATCGGTCGCCATATTGAAAACGACTCCGATACCGTCGAATTCTCCGGCGAGGCTTTCCATAGATTCCTTGGCTTCTTTGGCAGGCATGTATATCGAGTGAGGATCCAATTTGGATAATATTTGCGGGATGAACTCTTCCGTAATACTGTCGATCGGTACCGCATCTACATATTTCGAGTCGATCAGCGAAAGGATGGTGCCTAATTTCGTTGTCGGAAACGAAGGTGTAAGCAATCGGCTTAATTCTATATCGCCCTGTTCTATTTTTCGAGTGATCGAAAGCCCTATGGCAATTCCTAAAATCATTGCCACTGCAAGCAGAATAGGAAATATGATCGTGCGTCTTGAATTTTTATATTCCATCCTCATTTTTGTTAAAGGAAATTTTCGGATATTTCATACAAAGATATAATAAATCGAACGTATTCCGTTCCTGTTCATTAAACTTTATTCCTTCTTTTTATCTTTTGAAGATAAAACGTATATTTGTGATAATATTGTTTTTATAATATGATAAAACCGAAAATATCGATTATAACGGTCGTTTACAATGCGAAAGAGGAACTTCGGGCGACATTGCAGAGTTTGTTGGAACTGAAATATTCCAATTTGGAGATTGTCGTGGTGGACGGTGGCTCTACCGACGGGACAAGGCAGGTGATAGAGGAGTATTCGGTAAATATCGCTCATTGGGTAAGCGAAAAAGACGGAGGAATTTACGACGCCATGAATAAAGGGTTGCGCATGGCTACGGGAGATTATGTGTGGTTTATCAATGCCGGCGACTCGGTTTATGACCCTTATGTACTGGAGAGTATTTTCAAGGGGCAGGAACATTATGCCGATGTTTATTACGGCGATACGTTGATTTTAGATACGGACGGCACTCCATTGGGGCTGCGCAGGAAGCGGCTTCCGAAAAGGCTGACGTGGCATAGCCTGCGGAGAGGAATGGTGGTCTGCCACCAATCCGTTATCGTGAAACGGGAAATCGCTCCGCCATACAACCTCGAATATAAGTATGCTGCCGATATAGAGTGGGTTATCGAAGTGTTGAAAAAAGCATCGGAGATACAAAACACCCATTCGATTCTTTCCAAATTCGTAAAAGGAGGAACAAGTTCCGTTCATCGGCGGGAAAGCCTGCAGGAACGATACCGGATTATGAAAAAGTATTATGGAACTTCCCGGACGGTTCTGAGCCATATACGGTTTGTTTTCGAGCTTCTTTTCGGCCGTCCCTACCGGAAATTACGATGATTATTTGACGATATGTTCGTAATAGGGGAGCCGCCCTTCTTCTACGGTAATTTCCATAACCAACGGCCCTTTGAATATGCGGCCTTTATCGTCTTTCCACTGCCCGTTGGGAAGGCGTACGGTCCGTTTGTCGGAACCGTCGAGAATAGGCGCTACCAAATATTTCGTCCCTACCATAAATTGGGTGGTACAATCGGCAAATCCTTTTTTCGGAAATTCATATTCCATGTGTCGAATAATAGGAGCTCCGTTCTGTGCCGATTCTTGGGCGAGTTGTGCGATATAACCGCCTATTTTTACATGCAGCAGAGCGGCCTGCCGGCAATATTCCAGTTGTTCTCCGGTTACCATTTTCCAAGGGGCTCCGGCGAATTGCATAATCGGCATCATCGCTTGGACCTGTGCCAACCGTACGATGAGGGAAGGAGTCGGTTCTTCTTCCTTTTTTAAACGTTCTCCGCCTATCATGCCCGGAGAGATATAAGCGTATCCCATTAGTCCCGCTGCGACAGCTTCGGGAACGATGCTTGCCAATTCTTCTTCTATGGTAAGTTTGTCGGACAGGTATTGCACTAAGGGCTGTCCGCCCATTTTCCAGCTGGCATGGGTCTCGTTGAAAGGAAATTCTGTCCCTAATTTCGCCCAGGCTGCCGTATAGTCTACCGATAGCGCCTCGGTTTCATTGGAAGAGGTAATGTAGTCTTCATCGTAGAGAGCGCTTTTCCCTCCGTAGAATTTATAACCGTCGAAACCGTATTGTTCCTGAAGCTGTTTCAGCTCCGTCAGCAATGAGTTATAGGCCTCTTCGTTGGTCAGGTCGTAGCAGGCGCTGTATCCGTCGCGCCATTCCAGGATTACCGGTTTGTTACGGCGTTTGTCCTGCAAGAGAAAACCTTTGTCTGCCAGTTCCCAATATTTGGGCGAGTCGGGGCTTACGAACGGGCTGACCCATAACATTACTTTAAATCCTTCGGCATGCAGCTCTTCGATCATCTGTTCGGGGTTGGAAAATTGTCCGGGGCGGAATTTCCAATCCCCTTGCGAACTTTGCCATCCGTCGTCGATAATCAGTGTCCCTTCCGGAAAATCGTGTTGTTTGATTTGTGCCGCATATTCCAATATCCCTTCCTGATTTTGGTTCAATCCCAATTCCAATCGGGTGGAGTATTGGGGACGGGTGAAAAGTTCCAATGCCGGTGTAGTCCCGGAAGGGGGAGATACCCGGTGAAGCGCTATCAGGCACGCTTCCCGCAGTGTCCTGCCGCCTACGGCCGTATTTACGTTTTCGAAACGGGATTGTACGGTCAATTTCCCGTCATTCAGTTCGAAAGAGAAAGGGTATTCGCTCCAGATATAACGCCCGGTGCTGGAAACTAGGAAAGGGGCGGATAAGGTTCTGTCCGATTCAATGGTGTTGAACGTTTCTTGCGTATCGCTTATGAACGGCATTTTGAGGGCCATGCCTATATTTCCGCCCCACCATTTTTCGTTTTTCTGCAATTCGGTTACTGTCGTGTGCGGCTCGTCCGCCCGAACCATTGTCCCGCATAAGAGCGCTATTCCTGTAAAGAGTATCCGGAGTTTTTTCATGTTAGCCGTTTCTGGGTTAATATTCTACTTTTTTTAACAGAGAGGTGAAATAGTTTACTTTCGCTCCGAACATCGGGACTGCAATTTGCAGATAGTCGGGAAATACCTCATTCGTATAGCGTTGGTATTCGACCATATCTGCCAAATGAGTCTGGAGCGAGTAGGTATAGTGTCCGTCGCTTTGTTCAGAAAGTACGCGGGTAAACATAATAGGCCCGAATTTTTCCTCTTTCAGGCGCGGGATGATTTTTTTTACGATAAATTCCATCCATTTTCCGTGGATGGAAGGATCTACGATAAAGGTCGTATTGACAATATACATTTCGATAGTATTAAAGTTTCCGGAAAGCAGCGGATATGCGCTGTTTCTGCCTTCCCCGGTTGATAAATAACAGGATTTTCTATATAAAAACTGTCTGTAACCTTTATTTATTATATCCGAAAGGATTTCTGCTCCGGGTAAAGGCTGCCACGATCAGACCGAGGAAAGCCCCCTGCATTACGGAAACGGCCATAGTCGATAACATGATGATACTCAGGTTGTGCCCGTATTGTTTATAGAGTTCGAGAATGGGTTGGGCATTCGCTCCGTAAGCCTGGTTAATCATTTCGTAATAGAGATTGTCGTAATATTCCGGAGCTATCCATACCCGCATCAGGTAGCTTGCGATTCCGGTAATGATTCCCGAGAAAAAAGTGAGCAGGATTACGAATGACAGTGCCTGGGTAAAACTCAGTTCTCCGCGCAGCCTGCCGTATCGTTTGGTTGCCAGAAACATTACGGCGCCTAAAGTAACGAATTCGATACTGCCCCAAGCGTTATCCATAAAACTTCCGTGGGTGAAATAGCTCAATATGTAAATTACCGACAGCGAACCTCCTAAAATAAGTCCAGCTTTGGCAGCTTCATTCCATTTTAATTTGTTCAGTTGTTTTGAATTGCCCATAATCCGTTGTTCTGTTTTTATGCTTCTTCCAATACGGCTTCCCCTTGCCGGATAATTTCTACGGTTCCTTCCGAAAGGTCTACTACCGTAGAAGGATGCAGGGAGGCGTATCCTCCGTCCACCAGAATATCGACGGTATTTTTATATTCTTCCCAAATCAGTTCCGGGTTTATCGTGTCTTCCTCGTCCAAGGAGGAAAAGGTCAGCGATGTGGAAACCAACGGAGCGCCCAACATTTCGGTAATGGCTACCGGAATGCGGTTTCGGGGAATACGGATACCTACGGTACGTTTCCGTTCCAGAAATTTATTGGGAATATTGTTGGAAGCGGGGAGAATGAAAGTAAAGGCTCCCGGCGTATTGCGTTTCAGTATTTTGAATATCCGGTTGTCTATACGCGCATAGTCGGATACTTTGCTGAGATCGGGGCAGACGAGCGACAGGTCGTCCGTATCTTTCCGTTTGATCTCTTTGATGCGATTGATCGCTTTAATGCTGTTCAGCGAACAACCCAACGCATACAGCGTGTCGGTAGGGTATATGATTACCGCTCCTGCTTCCAACGCTTTCACCACTTCTCTGAGCTGTTTTTCGTTGGTGTGTTCTTCGTATAAACGGATAATCTGTCCCATGCCGCAGTTCGTTATTTGGTGTATCGGAATGTTTGCCCTTGCGTTTCGATAGTCAGTTGCGGAGCATCCGCCGCTTCTACGTGTCCTACGATTTTGGCATCGACGCCGAAAGAACGGGATATGGCGATAATTTCGTCTGCCGCTTCCGGTTTGACATAAAGCTCCATACGGTGCCCCATGTTGAACACTTTGTACATCTCTTCCCACGGTGTCCCGCTCTCTTTCTGAATGATGCGGAACAGGGGGGGAACGTCGAACAGGTTGTCTTTGATGACATGGATATTCCCTGCGAAGTGCAATATTTTGGTCTGTGCTCCTCCGGTGCAGTGTATCATGCCTTCGATACCGGAACGGCACTCTTTCAGTACTTTTGTGATGACCGGAGCATAAGTACGGGTAGGGGAGAGTACCAATTTCCCTGCCGTAACGCCCGCTTCCCCGATGAAATCGGTCAGACGGTAAGAGCCGCTGTAAACCAAATCTTCGGGCATTTGGTCGTCGTAGCTCTCTTTGTAAGCGGTTGCCAATGCTTTGCAGAATACGTCGTGGCGTGCGGAGGTCAGTCCGTTGCTTGCCATTCCGCCGTTGTATTCGGTTTCGTAAACGGCCTGCCCGAAAGAGCTGAGCCCGACAATTACCGCTCCCGGAGCGATGTGGGCATTGTCGATTACCTGATCGCGGCGCATGCGTGCCGTGACGGTACTGTCCACGATAATGGTACGGACAAGGTCGCCTACGTCGGCGGTTTCCCCGCCTGTGGAGTAGATGCCTACCCCCATTTCCCGCATTTTCTGCAAAAATTCCTCCGTGCCGTTGATTATGGCTGCGATGACTTCGCCCGGAATCAACCGTTTGTTGCGCCCGATCGTAGAGGAGAGGATAATATTGTCGACAGCCCCGATACATAACAAGTCATCGGTATTCATCACGATAGCATCCTGCGCAATTCCTTTCCATACGCTCAGGTCGCCGGTCTCTTTCCAATAAGCATAAGCCAAGGACGATTTTGTCCCTGCCCCGTCGGCATGCATTACTAAGCAATACTCTTCGTCCCCTGTGAAAATATCGGGAACGACTTTACAAAACGCTTTCGGAAAAAGTCCTTTATCGACATTTTTAATGGCGTTGTGAACATCTTCTTTCCCGGAAGAGGCGCCGCGTTGTGCGTAACGTGATTTATCGGTCATAATATTATTCTTTAATTCCTGCCTGTCGAAGGTAACGGAATGAACTATTTTGTGATACTCTGTAAGTTTACTTGCAAATTTACGCAAACTTTTCGGGAATGAAAAAAGATTGCCTATTTTTGTAGAATACTATGAATGCCTTTGCAACGTTTTAATCGAAAACCGGTGTTTTGCCGGTCTGCGTTGTTTTATCTCTGAAAATATTATGGCTCCGATTACGATCTACCGGCAAGATGCCCTTTTCGATTTGATAAAAAACCTGTCGAAAGCGGAAAAGCGTAATTTTAAACTTTATGCTACCCGCCAGGCGGGGTATGCCGATGCAAAATTCATTGTGTTGTTCGATGTGTTGGATTCGATGGATGAATACGACGAGCAGAAAATATTGAAGCATTGCCCGGTGAAGAAAAGCCAGTTGCCCAATATGAAGGCTCATCTTTACCGCCAGATTTTAGTCAGTTCGCGGTTGATCAATGTGCAGCACAATCTGACGATGCAGTTGAGGGAACAGATCGATTTCGCCCGTATCTTGTACGATAAGGGGCTTTACCGCCAGAGCCTGAAACTGCTGGATAAAGCGAAAAAAGCGGCATTGTCGGCAGAGCAGTCCACCATAGCATTGGAAATAGTGGAGATAGAAAAGGATATCGAAACACTGCATATTACCCGGAGCGGGATTACCCGTGCCGAGCAGTTGAGTTCGCAGACGACGGAATTGTGTACGTTGATCGACAATACCAACCAACTGTCCAATATCTCCATACAGTTGTACGGGTTATATCTGAAATTGGGGTATGTCCGCAGCGAACGCGACCTCGACCTCGTAATCAAGTTTTTTAAACATAAGCTGGATAACTATGATGTTCGGACGCTCTCTTTTATGGAAAAGCTCCATCTCTACCAGGCGATGATGTGGTATGCCTATATCCGGCACGATTTCGTTTCTTGTTTTAAATATTCCGCCAAGGTAATCGCCCTTTTCGACGAGCATCCCCGAATGCGCCCTATCTATTATGACCAATACCTGAAAGGATATTCCCGTTATCTGGAGACATTGTTTCTCACTCGTAATTACGAGCGGTTGGCGGCGACCACCAAATATTATGAAAAGGTGGTGATAAAGGAGATGTCCGAACTGAACGACCACGCTATTATTTTGTCGCATCTCGCCCTCTATTTTCATAAAATCAACGTGCATTTTATGGAGGGTACCTTTAAAGAGGGGATAGAGTTGATTCCTAAGATAGAGGCCTTTCTGAAAAAATACAACAGCAATATAGATATGCATTATAAACTGTTGTTCTATTACAAGATAGCCTGCCTCTATTTCGGTGATGCCCAATATATCGAGTGTATAGATTATCTGCAGCGGATTATCAATACGCGGGATACCAATGTGCGCAGGGACCTGCAGTGTTTTGCCCGTATCCTCAACCTGATTGCCGCTTATGAATCGACGCAGGATTACAATTTGGATTACCAGATACGGAGTGTTTACTCTTTTATCGTGAAGATGAACGATATGCATGCCGTGCAGAAAGAGATAATCGCTTTTCTGAAACGGTTGAATCGTATCTATGCTTCGGATATACAGGCGGAGTTACAGGTGCTTTATAAAAAGATGCTGCCTTATGAGTCACATCCGTATGAAAGGCGCCCGTTTTTTTACCTCGATATTATTTCGTGGCTGGAAAGTAAAATACGTGGGGTAACGGTTGCCGAGGTAATCCAGGAGAAATTCCGTCGTTCATTGGAACGGCATAAAATGAAAAAGAACGCCGTAAAAGACGTCCTTCCCGTTACAGAGTAATCTTATCGGATAACCGGCCGGTTCGGAGAATATTCCTTTATATCTTGTATGGTTATTACGGGGAATCCGTATTGTTGTCCGAATGCTTTTATTTCGGGCAGGCGGGCCATAGTACCGTCGTCGTTGGTCAGTTCGCACAATACGGCGTAAGGAGCGAGCCCGGCCATTTTCATCAGTTCTACGCTCCCTTCCGTATGTCCGTCCCGTTCCCAGACGCTTCCCGGGCGGGCGATTAGCGGGAATATATGTCCGGGGCGGTTTAACGATTCAGGAGCAGCGTCCGGAGCAATGGCAGCCTGAATGGTGCGTACCCGATCGGCGGCCGATACTCCGGTGGTTACTCCGTCGCGTGCTTCGATAGAAATAGTAAAGGCCGTATGGTATCGGCTGGTGTTGTGGGAAACCATTAAAGGCAGTTGCAGCCGGTTTGCCCGTTCTTCATCTATGCAAAGGCAGACGATTCCGCTACAATGCCGTATCATCAATGCCATATCCGTTACGGATATTTTCTCGGCAGGAAAAATCAGGTCGCCTTCGTTTTCCCGGTTCTCATCATCGACTAATAAGACGCCTTTCCCGGATTGCAAAGCCGAGACAGCCTGCCGGATGCGTTCTTCGGGAGTTTTCGGAATGAAAAGTAGTTCGGAAGTGTTCATAATCTTCTGTTTGGTAATTATCTTTTTGGACATGGCAGAATTTAATTCGTTATTTATAAATGCAAATTTAGGGGGTACGGATGAGATGAAATTCTATTATAATTGCTTAGTATTCTATTTTATTTGCATATTGAGCCGGTTATGTGAAAAATGCCGGGAAAAGAAAAGGTTCCGGAATTGTTTGTGTCTTGGTTTTTCGCTAGTCGGTTTTTGTTGGGTTATATTCTTGTAAATCGATTTTAAAATATGATATTTATTATTTTTCGGTTGCTGACGTACGAAATTGTATGTATTGAGTTGATTTCCTAAATGTGTTTTTTGAAAAACGGCAAATAATATTGAATTTGAGTTTGTTTTGTTACATATTTTTTGTCGGGATAGTATTTTTTGTGTATTTTTATAACCAAATGGGATTTTTTGTTTAAAAAAAGGACTGTGAGAGGTACCGGGTTTAAAAATAGAAACAGGAGAAGACGAATGTATGATGCGTATCTTTCGGGAGAGAAGGCTATCCCTGTAAATATTGTGTCGGGTTGAGATTTTGGGGTATAAAATGTATTTCGTGAGGAGGGGGGAGTAGTTGGGACAACAAAGTTTTCGGTAATAATTTTAATAAAATTTATAGAATTATGGATTGTCAAGAAGTATCCGGTGTTTTGCAGGAAGAGGAGAATATTGCTCCTGTTAATGCTTGTTCGGAAGGGCAGCCGGTTAAGGGTACTTGTGTCCCGTCTGAATGTGAAGAACAGAATGAAAGCGTCGAACAGGAAACAGAAGGTTCGAAAGAAGAAGGGGAAAATTTTTCTTCGGAAAAAGAGCCGGTTTCGGATAAGGGGTCTGAAGCGGAGATGGATTTTATGACAGAAGATGAAGGGAGTACTCTGGCGGAAGAAAACGAACAATCGTTGCAGGAAGGGCAGGAAAGTGTGGAAGGAATGCTGGGGGAGATGAAGAACATATTGGATGCGCTTAACCGTAAATTTGATGAAAAGATTGCGATAGATGCGCATAAAGCCGAACTTTTTAATAGGATGTACGATGAATTGGCTGCTTATAAAAAAGACCTTTATTCGAAAATCATGAAGCCTTTTATAATGGAAACGATTTCTTTATTGGACGATTATGAGCGGATTATCGAGCGTATGGATACGTTTGATGAAGAAAAACTGAAGAAATATATTCAGGGAGTTCCCGATGATTTGCAGAATTTATTGAGCAATAACGGGGTAGAACGTTTTGAGGATGATTCCGAAAAATTCAATCCGAAAACGCAACGGGCCGTCAGAACGGAACAGACAGAGGATTCGGCATTGGATAATACCATAGCGGAACGAATACGCCAGGGGTACTACTGGAATGGAATTATTCTGAAACCGGAGATGGTGAAAATCTATAAGTTCAAAGGTTGAGTTGGAAGTCAATAAATAAAAATAAAATTTCGATTATGGCAAAAATTTTTGGAATTGATTTGGGTACGACATACAGTTGTATCGCTTATGTGAATGATTATGGAATGCCGGAAGTGATTTCGAATAAGGAGAGTTCTCCTGTAACTCCTTCCGTGGTGGCTTTTGAGGAAGGCGGGGCGGTGTCTGTCGGTAATGCGGCAAAAGAAACGCTCAATAGCGATCCTCAGAACGTATGTACTACGATCAAGCGGCAAATGGGGAAACGCGACTTTATGTTCAATGCTTTCGGTACGGATTATACTCCTGAAACGATTTCTGCTTTGATATTGAAAAAGTTGGCTAAAGATGCAGGAGAAGTGTTGAAAGAAGAGGTAAAAGACGTAGTAATTACGTGTCCTGCTTATTTCGGTCTCGATGAGCGTAATGCAACGGAAAAAGCAGGTCAGATTGCCGGGTTTAACGTATTGGCTGTTCTGAATGAACCTACCGCAGCGGCTATATCTTACGGGATGCAGGTGGATAATCCGCAAACCGTGATGGTGTACGATTTGGGAGGCGGTACTTTCGATGTTACCATTATTAAAGTCGAGAACGGAAAAATCCGGGTAGTTGCGACAGGCGGCGATCATGAGTTGGGAGGTAAGGATTGGGATGAGGTGATTCGTCAATACGTAATCGAAAAGTATTGCGAGGCAACGGGTGATTCCGAAGACTCTATTTATGACGATATGGAAGCGATGGGTGATCTTGAGCTGAAAGCGGAAACGGCGAAAAAGTTATTGACTCAGAAAGATAAAGCGGTAGTGAAATTGAACGGGGAAAAAATAGAGATTTCCCGGGAACAATTTGATGAAAAAACCGGAGCCCTTCTTGAAAGTACCATAAAGAAAACTCATGAGACAATGGAAGATGCAGCCAAAAAAGGAGTTGCGTCGTATGATAAAATATTGCTCGTAGGCGGTAGTACGCGTATGCCTCAGGTCGATGCCCGCCTTCGGCAGGAGTTTCCGAATATTCCTATCGAATTTTGCGACCCTGACCAGAGCGTTGCCAAAGGGGCTGCGATTTACGGAATAAATAAAGCCGTTTTTATTTTTGAAGAAGGAGAGGACAAAAAGGCGATTCAAAGTAATCCGATTTTTCAGTTCGGCAGCGGGAAGGGAAAGGCTTTGGAAATCGTGAATGTCATTAGTCAGAGTATTGCCGTAAGATTGCGGTGTGAAGATAAACAGATGCATATCGTCAATCAGATATATAAAAATACGGAGATTCCTTGTCAACAGGTTTTATATGCAGGAACGGACGAGGCTAACCAAATCACTGTTCATATCGAAATTTTCGAGAACAGCAGTGCCGAACGATATGTGGAGGAGGAACAGTGCAAACCGCTTGTAGATGGGGAATTGGGGCCTCTTCCCGCTAATTTGCCGGCTAATGCGCCTATCAATGTCGTGTTCAATATCGATGAAAGCGGATTGCTTTCTATCGATGCCGAATATAAACCGGACGGAGCGGCAGAGGCAAGTGTGAAGAAACATCTTGAAGTCAATCTTCAGAATGCCCTTACTCAGAAGGAGTTCGAAGAAGAAATGAAGAAAGTCAGCGGCCTCAGGGTGCAGTAATGAATGTATGAAAATACTTTCCTTGAAATTTATTTAAGCATGCCCTATTCATCGGCATCGGTTTCCGGTGAATAGGGTTGTGTTGTTATTGTGAAATGAGTGAACGGATTATCTTTTATTTTTTCATCGGATAAAACGGAGAAATAATCGCCGTAAAAACATACGGAATTCTTTTTTGGGAATGGCAGCGAAACAAATAAATATATATGCGGAATTGAGTCCCGAACTTTCCTCCGATGTTACGGATTTGAAACAGGTGCTGAAAGCAATCGATGCAAAAATAGTTTGGTATAATCGCCGTATCAATAACCCGAAGTACAAAACGCAGGTGCCTATTAAGGTGAAGATGCTGAATGCGTTGAAGGAACAGATTACGGAGAATCCGGCTATTATACGGCAACATGCCGTAGCGTATGCGGAGATTGCCCGTGAACAGCAGGCGGAGCGGGAACGTCTTATCAGGCGAAAAGGAGCTCTTTTTGTCAGCGGCGGAATGATTCCTCAAGCGAATCTCAAACAGTTGGCAAAAGAGTCCGGAATGAGCGAAGCGGAGATTCTGAAATTACTGGGCGTCAAAGTTAAAACTAAACGGACTTTTTCTTACAAAGATGACGGGATTCCGGAACTCGACAGGAGCGATATGAATGCCATTGCAGAACAGTTAAAGATATTGGGCAAAAAGGATTTGTATGAGTTTTTGGGAGTATCGCCGGGAATGGCATTGGCAGAAATCATGAAGTCGGTCGATAATAAAGCGGCCTGGGTTTCCGGTAACAGTAATAAAACGGATGTCAGAGTCAATGCAACATCTGCATTGGTAAAATCGTGCATTTTTGTTTTTAGGGATGATAAAAACCGGCGCAGTTATGAAAAGGCATTGGAGAATGCCGGTTTTGTGGAGGTACGCAGTACTATTGCGATGTTTAAAACCGGCGGCAGCCGGTTGATTCTGCCGGACCAATATCGAAAACTTCTCG
>DVIX01000033.1 GCA_018710935.1 Candidatus Avirikenella pullistercoris
TCATTCACACTGTAAAAATCATCCTATCTTCCACTCTTTTTAATAATCCGGATATATAACCGGACTGAAAAAACCAACATTTAAATCGGCATCCTCCCCAATAGGTCTATCCTCAAAAACAAACCGATAAAATACAGACATTTACAGGTTTTTTATAATTTTTTTCAAGAAAAAATCATTCTTTTTCCAAATATCGGACAATATTTTTCTCCTTGTAAAATAATCTTTCGGAAAAAGCGATACAGGAAAGGCATTCTTCATGCTTATTTAAAATATTTACGCTGAAAAAACAGGAGATAAAGGAATCCCACAGAAATATAAGTATCCGCAAGATTAAAAATAGGACTGAAAAAAACAAATTCTTCGCCTCCTACAACAGGAAACCATGAAGGATAGGTAGATTCGATAATCGGAAAATAAAGCATATCTACCACCATTCCATGCAAAAATGTGCCGTATCCGCCACCGGGAGGGAATAATCGGGCAACCGAAGAAAATGTAGATTCCGAAAATATCAACCCGTAAAACATACTATCCACGATATTTCCGAGCGCCCCTACAAGAATCAAAGCAAATCCAATTATCACCCCTAAAGGAGCCTTCTTTTTAAGCAACCGGCGTATATACACGGAAAGCAATATAACAGCCACGATTCTCAAAATACTCAAGAACAGTTTTCCGTAATCGCCTCCAAACTCAAAACCGTAAGCAGCTCCAGGATTTTCAATGAAACGAATAAAGAACCAATCTCCGAAAACACGAATGCTCTCATTGATTGTCATATGAGTCTTCACCCATATTTTGACAACCTGGTCGATTATCAGCAGCAAAACGATAAATGCCGCCACACCCCATCTCCTGTTCTTTACAAGCTCCATTTTACTTCATTTAGAATGCAAATTTATACAAAAAATCCATACTGGAAAACCGGTATATAAAAACAAGAACCCATCGTAAAATTTTATCTTTCAAAAGCCATATATTCAAAACTCACGCCATGAGCGTATAAACAAACTAAGGGCTACCCGCAAATTACAGGCAGCCCCACTCTCTTATTCGATATATTTCAAAATCAATTTTTTATATTTCCCGTTTTTCCTGTGCAGAAATTTTATGGTCTATATCCCTCGATATGCCCAAGACTTCATTTCCTGCTTCATCGCATAATACAAGGTTATTTTCATCCATTACCTTAACCGAACGGACACTATTCAATGCTTTTAAAACGGCATCTTCGACAGCCATATCCGGACACATCATCATTGTCGTTCCGATCGTCATCGATAAAACAGCCGGAGTCCCCATTTCAGAAATCATGCCCACAGTATCTATCTTACCGGTCATCAAATTGCATCCGGCATTTCCATAAACCTGTTTTTCCGCTATATCGAATCCGATATAAGGCATCTTTTCCGCTTTACCTATCGCCTCTCCGTTTATCGTTTCAATCAGCCACTCACCGTTTAAAACCGCAACATCCATTTTTTCCGATCCTTCTGTTTTTCTCTCCATAACAACAATTTCATTTCCGTCCTCATCGCACAAAGCAACTTGCAAAGGGTTACCCGTACTTTCGGAAGCGAGCACTTTAAATGTTTTTATGCGTTGTAATCCATCCAATACAGCCTGTTCCGTCTCCATATCCGGACAAGCCATCAGAGTTCCTGCAATAGGGCCGAATGAAAGGCTTCCCGGCTGCAAACTATCTACTAAAATACTCCCCATCATATTATTACAACCGCTATTCCCATAAATACGCATTTCCGCAAAATCAAACCCGATAAAAGGCATTGTCTGAAACTCCGGTACAATGACTGTTTTATCGTTCACCTCGATAATATTCCATTCCCCGCCCAATTCATCGGCTGTTATCACCTTTTCCGAAGAGCAGGCAAAAGTGAAAACCGACAAAAATGCAGCGACCGGATAAATCAATAATTTTCTCATATCTATAACTATTAATAAAACCTCAATATCAATTCTTTTTATCCATTTCAAAAAAACAGGCCTATCATTATCGGCAAACCCGTTATTTTCAGCCTGTCGGAAATTACAGGAAAAAAATAAAAAAGGGCTGTCTGACAAACGCTGACAGCCCTCTTCTTTTCGTAAAAATACATTATTTTACTAAATCACTAAGTTCAGAACCTGCTTTAAATTTAGCAACTTTCTTAGCCGGAATAGTAATAACTTCTTTTGTTCTCGGATTTCTACCTGTTCTCTTAGGTTTCTGAGCAACACTAAAAGTACCGAAACCTACTAAAGTAATTTTGTCACCTTTTTTCAAAGTCTGACCTGTTACTGTAATAAAAGCATCCAAAGCTTTTTTTGCATCTACTTTAGAAAGCTTTGCTTCTGCAGCAATAGCATCAATCAATTGTGATTTATTCATAACGATTTGTTTATTTTATTAATAAATAAGTTCCTTCATTCAAGCCCGGTTTGCGTTCTCCCTCTCTCTTTTTCCTTCAACTCTCTCCACTTTATCCCCCTTCTCCGAACTTTTAAAAATTTACATTTAAAATTTTAAACAACACAAATATATG
>DVIX01000034.1 GCA_018710935.1 Candidatus Avirikenella pullistercoris
TACAAAAATAATCGCAATGATTATTTAAATTTTCATTATAAAAAATAAACCTTTTGGGAAATACAGTTGCAATTTATCTTCATTCGATTCATTTTACTTAATAAAACAATACCTCCTTTCTTTTTCTAAACTAACAAAATTTATTACCTTATTATTGTGTTTCAATTCAATACCCATTTTTGCCGTTGTGCTTTTCTCTCCTTCAAATGCCTTTTTTCATCCTTATAAATTTAATAAAATTTATTTTTCAGACAAAATCGGAATCACCTGCACCTCGTAACCGAAACAATCCCCTCCGCTTTATCCCGATAACAAACGAAAAAACAGAATTTATATTTTCAGGCATAATTATTTATTCATATATAATAAGGTATAACCACCCCCATTCCGTCCAACTTTTTCGATACAAATCCGCAACAACACCCTGCAAACCGCAAAAAACGTTATGCCACCTCATTTATACACTCCACTATTTCATCTTTATTTCATATTTTTTTATAACTTTGTCAGTCACAAATTTTTGATGCGAATAATATGAGCAATAAATTTCCTGAATACAAAGGGCTCGACCTCGCAAAAATAAACGAAGAGGTCCTGAAAGAATGGGAGAAAGAAGATACTTTCCAAAAAAGCATTGAAACCCGTGAAGGGCATCCTACTTTCGTATTTTACGAAGGCCCCCCTTCTGCTAACGGAACCCCCGGAATCCACCATGTAATGGCACGGAGCATAAAAGATATATTCTGCCGCTACAAAACGCAAAAAGGATTCCTTGTACACCGGAAAGCAGGCTGGGATACGCACGGGCTTCCCGTAGAATTAGGCGTTGAAAAAAAATTAGGGATTACAAAAGAAGATATCGGTTCCAAAATATCCATAGAAGAGTACAACCGGATATGCCGTAAAGAAGTGATGACTTATACGGATATGTGGAAAAATCTTACGGAAAAAATGGGATATTGGGTCAATATGGATGCACCCTACATCACCTATGAAAATAAATATATCGAAACATTGTGGTGGATGTTGAAAGAGTTGTATAAAAAAGGGCTTTTATACAAAGGTTACACCATACAACCATACTCTCCCGCCGCAGGTACAGGGCTTTCCAACCATGAACTGAACCAACCGGGATGCTACCGGGATGTAAAAGACACGACTTGCACAGCCCAATTCAAAGTAATCCGGAATGCCGTTTCCGAATTCTTATACAAAGATGTGGAGGGCGAACTTTTCTTCCTTGCATGGACGACTACTCCGTGGACCTTACCCTCCAATACGGCACTGACCGTAGGGCCCAATATCGTTTACCAAAAAATACGGAGTTTCAACCCATACACAGGCGCCCCCATTACCGTAATTATCGCCAAAGAGCTTGCCGGAAATTATTTCCCGAAGAAAAACGAAGAGCTCGAATTAGAAGAATACGACGGCAACGGGAAAAATATTCCGTTCAAAGTATTGGGAGAGTACAAAGGCTCCGATTTGGTAGGCATCGAATACGAACAGCTGATTCCCTGGGTAAAACCCGAAGGCAACGCATTTAAGGTGATTGCCGGCGATTTCGTCACGACGGAAGACGGTACGGGTATCGTACATACCGCTCCTACTTTCGGTGCAGACGACGACCGGGTAGCCAAAGCGACAGGCATAGCCCCTTTGATTATGATCGACAAGAACGGGAAAAAAGCACCGATGGTCGATAGGACAGGTAAATTCTTCCTGTTGGAAGACCTCGATCCCGAATTCGTAAAAAACAACGTCAATACGGAACTATACAGCGAATATGCCGGCCGATTCGTTAAAAATGCTTATGATCCGGCACTGACAGAGAACGATCCGACGCTCGATATCGATATTTCCGTAATGCTGAAAAGCGCCAACAAGGTTTTCCGAATCGAAAAACAGACTCACAACTACCCCCACTGCTGGCGTACGGATAAACCGGTACTCTACTATCCGTTGGATTCCTGGTTTATCAAGACGACCGCATTTAAAGAACGTATGATCGAACTGAATAATACGGTTAACTGGAAACCCCAATCGACCGGTTCAGGACGATTCGGCAAATGGCTGGAAAATCTGGTCGATTGGAACCTCTCACGCTCCCGGTATTGGGGAACTCCGCTGCCTATCTGGGCAACAGAAGACCACAGCGAACTGAAATGTATCGGTTCCGTCGCAGAACTGAAAAAAGAAATCGAAAAATCGATCGAAGCAGGATTTATGACTGAAAATCCGTTAGCTTCATTCAAAGAAAATGATTTTTCAGAAGAAAATTACCACCGTTTCGACCTGCATCGTCCCTACGTGGACAACATCGTGTTAGTGTCTGAAAACGGGGAAAAAATGATGCGGGAACCGGACCTGATCGACGTATGGTTCGATTCGGGAGCCATGCCTTATGCTCAGGTACATTTCCCATTCGAGATGACAGCAGAACAATTCGCACAAGTATATCCTGCCGATTTTATCGCAGAAGGAGTGGATCAAACGCGCGGATGGTTCTTTACCCTGCATGCACTGGCTACCATGCTATTCGATTCGGTCGCTTTCAAAAATATCATCTCGAACGGCTTGGTTTTGGACAAGAACGGGAACAAAATGAGCAAACGCCTCGGCAATGCCATAGACCCATTCGAAGTAATCGACAAATTCGGGGCAGATGCCGTACGCTGGTACATGATAGGCAATTCCCAACCATGGGATAACCTGAAATTCGATATCGAAGGAGTGGATGAGGTGCGCCGTAAATTCTTCGGCACGCTATACAACAGTTACAGTTTCTTCGCTTTATATGCCAATGTCGATTCCTTTACAGGCAAAGAACCGATCGTTCCTGTTGCACAACGCCCGGAAATAGACCGTTGGATTATTTCCCTGCTGAATACCTTAATCAAAGAGGTAACCGAATCGTTGGAAAATTACGATCCGACACCCGCTATCCGGGCTATCTCGGAGTTCGTAAACGAAAATCTGTCCAACTGGTATGTACGCCTGAACAGAAAACGGTTCTGGGGAGGAGAAATGACACAGGACAAATTAGCTGCTTACCAAACACTTTACACCTGTTTAAAAACCGTATCGTTATTAGCGGCTCCGTTCGCTCCTTTCATTACCGACCGCATCTACCGCGACCTGAACATCAATGAAACGGAGAATAGCGGTTCCGTACATTTAGCGGCTTTCCCGGTTGCCGATACGACCTTAATAGACAATGGACTGGAAGAAAAAATGTATATTGCACAACGGATATCTTCCATGATACTGGCATTGCGCAGGAAAGTCAATATCAAAGTACGCCAACCCCTGTCCAAAATTATGATTCCGTTGCTCGACCCGACTATCAAAGAAGAAGTAGAAGAGGTCCGCCAACTGATTCTAAACGAAGTAAACGTTAAAGAAATAGAATATATTACCGATACTACCGGGGTGCTCGTTAAAAAGATAAAACCGAATTTCAAAACATTAGGACCGAAATTCGGGAAACAGATGAAACAAGTCGGAGCGATAGTAAGCGCTTTCAGCCAACAAGATATCAACCGGTTGGAAAAAGAGGGTAAATTCACGATCGTTATCGACGGACAGGAATCGATACTGGCCGTAGAAGATTTCGAAATTACTTCCGAAGATATTCCGGGATGGTTGGTCGCTTCGGAAGGAAAACTGACCGTCGCTTTGGATATCAATGTAACCGATGAACTCCGCAGGGAAGGAATTGCCCGTGAATTCATAAACCGTATCCAAAATATACGGAAAGATTCAGGATTCGAAGTTACGGACAAAATAAAAGTCGTAATCGAAAAGAATGATTCGATAAACGAAGCGATACAGGAATACGGACAATATATCGCATCCCAGACACTGGCTTTATCGATAGATCTGACAGATACTATCGGTGAACACCAGGTCATAGATATAGACGATCTGAAGATAAAAATCGCCGTAGGTAAGATTTAAAGAAATACCTGGTAATAAGGGCTTTCGTTATCCTTCGGCTAATAAAAAACGGCGGCTATAATAAAATGCAATATAATCCCGTTCTTCTATTCATATATTAAAGAGTTTTTATTATATTTACCAAACAAACCAAATACAAAGGATATGGCAGAAGTAGAAAAGACAAGATATTCAGACGAAGAGTTAGCGGAATTTAAGGTTATTATCCTTGAAAAATTAGAAAAAGCGAAAGCCGACTACGACCTTTTAAGGGCGACTATAACACATACAGCCAGCAACGGTACGGATGATACCTCCCCTACATTCAAAATTCTGGAGGAAGGGGCAGCTACCCTTTCCAAGGAAGAGTCGGGACGTCTTGCCCAAAGACAGTTGAAATTCATCCAGCACTTGGAAGCTGCATTAGTACGAATCGAAAACAAAACGTACGGTATTTGCCGCGAAACAGGAAAACTTATTCCCAAAGAACGATTGAAAATCGTTCCTCATGCAACCTTATCCATGGAAGCAAAAAGCAGCGGCACAAAATAACGTACCTATATTCTCATGCAAAGAGGCTCGAATGTCCCGCGGACATAAAAGCCTCTTTGTTTTTAATAATCCTTTCCTGACTTTTTACAATCAACCCATCCAATTCTCCACGAATGGCGGCGACAGAACGGTTACGATACAGCATACGAAATGCCAAAACTTCTTTGGTATTTTATTTCATTATGTTGCTCGTCAATCTTTTTTCCCGTAAAATATTCCTCGAATTTCTGGGAGATACGCTCAACGGGCTCACGACGACCATGCAGTTCACCATCGGACTGCTGAATATGGCCGATATAGGCATTGTAACAGCCATATCCTGCGCCCTGTTCCAACCGGTATTCAACAATGACAAAGAGGAAATCAACCGCATTATTTCGCTATTCTGTTTCCTTTTCCGCATCGTAGGATTCGTCATTATCGGAATAGGAATGATTATCCTGTTCTTCCTGCCTATGTGGGTGAAAGAGGAAGTCCCAACGCCTATTCTCGTCGTATCATTCCTGACCTTTCTTTTTACCACTTCTCTCAGCTATTTCGTCAATTACAAGCAGCAGTTACTGCTCGCCTCCCAGAAAACCTATATCGTTACACGCATTCAGAACAGTGTTATCATACTGAAAATACTCGCCCAAGTCATCGCCCTCAAATATCTGGGACAGGGATACTTAACATGGTTGGGGTTAGAAGCCGTTTTTGCCGTTCTATACTCCGTCATTCTCGAATGGAAAGTACGCAAAGAATACCCCTGGCTGCACCCCTCTTACGCATTAGGAAAAAAAATCAGGCGAGAATACAAATACATATTCAGAAACCTCAAACAAATCGTATCGCATAAATTCGCAAACGTCATTTTAACCCAAACCGACTCTATAATTATCGCTCACGTCATTTCTCTAGTAACCGTAACCTTTTACTACAACTATGCGATAATCATTACCAAACTGACCAGCCTGATAGGCGCACTTTTCTCCGGCAGCTGGGCAGGAGTAGGAAACCTGATTTCAGAAAATAACCGGCAAAAAACCATTTTGGTTTTCAAACAATACAACGCCATTACTTTTTTCCTTGCCGGTGTAATCTGTTTTTGCGTATGGCTGCTCGCCGACCCCTTCATATCGGTCTGGATAGGAGACAAATACATTCTCGACAACCGCATATTCATAGTAATGGTTATCTCCTTATACATCGCTATTATCCGCCAACCGCTTACCGTATTCCTGAACGGGTATTCCCTGTATAAAGATACATGGTCTGCATGGTGCGAAGCAGGGATGAATTTACTGATATCCATTATCGGCGGAATCCATTTCGGATTATTCGGAGTGGTATTGGGTACCGCTATCTCGACCGGAGCCAATACCGTTCTTTGGAAACCTTATTTTTTGTACCGGGAAGGTTTTAAAGAAAGCTGCAAAGAATTCTATTTCACTTTCGCAAAATATTTAGGTATTCTCATCGTCTTGATTACCGGTTTTAAAATATTATTATCGGAAATTATCGTAATCGAATGTAAAAACCTATTCGATTTCTGCATATACGGAATCATTATATTTACCGGATTTTCATTGATTTACGGCTCAATACTCTACTTATCCAGCTCCTCTATGCGAAGCGCTGCAAGCCTTATAAAAGTTATACGGACGAGAAAGAAGATATAATCCGGTTTTTGAATGGTTATATTATGTTAAATAGTACGATTTCCTTAAATGGCGGAATTATCCGAAATGAACTATTCCGATTCAACGCTCCCATTTATTTTTCTTTAGAAAAAAATGAACACTTAGCTATTGTCAGCGAAAACGGAAGCGGGAAAACCATATTGGTAAAAACCATTCTGGGAGAATGCCCCCTTAAAGAAGGAACAATAACTTACAATTTCCCCTCCTCCGATGCAATAGAATACCTCTCTTTTTACGATGCATACGGAAATGCCGGCTCCGGCTATTACTACCAACAACGTTGGAACTCGTGGGACAGAGAAAACATACCGACGGTTTCCGATGAACTGAATAAAATCAAAAGCAATTCCGACATTAAAGAAGAATTATACGACTCGCTCGATATCTCCCCCCTATTAAATAAGGAAATCATTTTATTATCGAGCGGGGAATTACGTAAATTTCAAATTGTAAAAAAGCTCTTATTCTCACCGGCTGTCCTTATCATAGAAAACCCGTATATCGGGTTGGACGAAAAAGCCCGCAAAATTCTCGATACTTTATTGAATAGGCTGACAATCCGCTCCAAGATCCAAATTATCTTAGTTCTTCCCTCCTCCGAGTATATTCCGCCTTTCATAACTCATGTATATACCGTTCAAAATAAAATCTGCGGAAAGAAACAATCTCTGAATGAATTTAAAGACAGTGAAAGTCCCCTGCCTCCCTTCACCCCAAAAGAGATTGTGTTTCCCGCCTTTCATGCAGCTCCTCCCATTGAAGGAGAACAGATTGCCGATTTGCACAACGTAACCGTACGCTATAAGGAAAAAACTATTTTAAACCGTTTCAGTTGGCATATCCGGAAAGGAGAGAAATGGGCGCTCACCGGCCCGAACGGTTCCGGAAAATCTACCTTATTAAGCCTGATATGCGCCGATAATCCACAATCGTACGCTTGCGATATTACCCTATTCGGACGAAAGCGGGGTACAGGAGAAAGCATCTGGGACATCAAAAAACATATCGGTTATATCTCTTCCGAGATGCATCACGCTTACAAAAAAAATATTACAGCCTTACAGCTTACCGCTTCCGGATTTTTCGACTCGATCGGCTTATACCGTACCCCCGACGAGACGCAATTAAGGACCTGTGAAGAGTGGCTCCGCATATTTAACCTCGAAACGCTCAAAGACCGCCCATTCCCGCAACTATCTTCCGGAGAACAACGTATGTTCTTGTTAGCCCGTGCTTTTGTAAAGAATCCTGACCTTCTCATTTTAAATGAACCATTAAACGGACTCGACAGGAAAAACAGGGAACGAGCTACCCATATTATCCAATCATTTGCCGGACAACCCGATAAAACGCTTATATATGTGACTCATTATCCTCAAGACCTACCTGCCTGCATAACCCATACAATGCATTTAGGATAATCCTTGGGTAAATATTCAAAGGATTTTCCGTTCAAATTCTATATTTTCTACAAATAAAAAGAGGGTGATATGAATCACCCTCTTTTTCGGATTATCGCATTCGGCCTAATAGCCCAATGTTACATCTTTTACTACTTCCGGACGTCCTTTCTCCATCCACTCAGGCATAGGTTCATCTTTCAGATAATGATTGAAGAACTGTTCCATTCTTTTCTGGAAGTCGAGTTTGTTAGCGAATACCTGCGGCCAATGCGGTTCGTTATTGTAGTTCAACAACCAAGCCGGTTTTTGTAAACGACGCAAAGCGACATAGTATTCGATACCTTGCCACCAGGGCACATGACCGTCGTGGTCATTCGCCATGATAAGAATAGGAGTAGTCACCTTATCCATATTGAAAATCGGAGAATTTTCGATATAACGAAGCGGAGTATCCCAGATAGAATGACCGATACGGCTTTGTCCGCGTTCATATTGGAACGCCCTGTTGATACCGGTAGCCCAACGAATACCACCGTAAGCACTGATCATATTCACAACCGGAGCACCCGATTCAATAGCAGCGAACAAACGGGTATGTGCAGCCAAATAAGCTACCTGATAACCGCCCCAGCTATGCCCCTGGGCACCGATACGTTTTTCATCCACAAAACCCCTATCAATCAATACACTGATACCCGGCATCAAAGCATTGAAACAACTTTCGCCCGGATAACCGTCGGTATAAACGATATCGGGATTGAAAATCAGATAACCATTGCTGGTATAATAGTGGTAATCAATCGTAGAACGGTGTACTTCCGGAGTACGATAACTATTGAACTCATCGGAATTCTTTTCATAGAAGCTGCAAATCATCGGATATTTCTTGTTCGGATCGAAATTTTCCGGTTTGTACAAAACTCCTTCCAGACGGATACCGTCAGCAGAAATCCAGGATACCAATTCTGCCGTTCCCCAATTGAACTCTTTTTGTTGCGGATTCGCATTAGTTAATTGTACCGAATTTTTCAAAGAGAGATCGGAAAGCAAAACATCCGGGAAAAGTTCGAAATTCTCTTTCGTATAGATTATTACATCCGAGTTTTTAGCCTTAACAGGAGCCGTCAAACGATAATCGCCCTGCATAATCATAGTCGGGACAACCGGTTTATTAAGAGTCGCTACTGCATATCCGCTACCTTTGGTAGTCTGGTTATACACTTGCAAGAACAACTGTTTATTCGGATCGATGAATTTTTCATCTCTATCGAATTTAACGATACGATATTGCAGCTGTTTTTCACGTCCGCTTACAGTCAGATTAACCGGAGCTTTTTTATTCATCGGATCCAGCTGCCAAATATCGAAACGGTCATACAACCAGATAGATTCATCGTTCGCTGTCCATCCCGGGCATCCATACGCATTCGCATAATTCGGGACGTCGTTGATTTCATTATAAGTAGGCAACGATACCGGATCGGTCAGTTTCACCTGTTGCTTTTCCGCAATATTATAAGTGTACCATGAACTGTCCGCCGATTGATACCAATAAAGATATTTAGCTGCAGGAGAAACAGAAACCCTTGCACGAGCACCTTTCAATACGGTTTCCAATTCAGCGTTCGTAATATTCATCAGATAAATATCGGAACGTGCAGGAGATTCCCACATTCCTTCCACTTCATAAGGCACACTGGTCTGTACCAATGCCATATCGGAATCGCCTTTGTCGATCAGTTCCACACGCGGCATATCCTCGTTAGCCAATTGTGTAACCATTCCTTTATCTTCCAAATAAACAGCCAGATATCCAACCTTTAAATCTTTTTCTTTATCGACAACCTGTTGTGTATAGATTTTCGGATCCTGCCAATGCCAGGTTTCCACTACCGGTCTTTCAAGCATCGTCGTATCTTTTTCCAGATATGCAGGAGCTGTCTGGAAGAAAAGGCGATTCGTATTGTCCGCAAAGGTCAACGATTGATTTTCATTTACAATCCAGTTTTCCGGAATACCGGCTTTACCCTTAGCCGCAACAGAACTTGCCGTTCCGTTACCTTTCCAATAATAAAGTTCATTGGAACTTCCTGTCTTATCATTTCCATCATTTATCACGATGAACGCCGCACGGGTACCGTTTTTATTAACAGCCAACTGCGCTACTTTCTGTGAACCGGAATATAAAGCAACCGGAGCACCTTTTTTCAAATCATACAAATAAACTCCGGGGTTATCTCCTTGTGCAGCATAAATAAGATATTCCGCTTCATCTGCAAATTTAAAACCGGTAACGGCAGGAATAACCGTTTCCTGCTGAGAAGCAAGATTACGAATAACCAACGCACTCTTTTCACCGGATTTAGCTGGAATTTTCTGATAAGCTACATAACCCGACCAGTCAGCCGGCAACTTATATGATTGCAATGAATCGATATAAACGACATTACCGGTTACAGAAAGAATACCCAATTTATTTTTGGGATAATCTTCTTTCTTCGCTTTTTTCTCTTTCAACGCAGTAATATCCGCAGTCAAAGGATATTGAGTAAAAAGAACATATTTCCCATCTGTCGTAAACTGGTGGGAATTAGCACCTGTTATGGCAACTACTTCTTTCCCGTTCTTATCGAACAACTGCATGACAGCATCTCCCTGCCATGGCTCATATTTAGTAACGACATAACTCCCGTCGCTACTTACCGAGGTTTCAGTGATGCGATTCCACTTAATCACATCATCCCAGGTCAGGTTCTTTTTGGTCTGGGCATTCAACATCCCCGCAACCATTAAGAACAATCCCAATAGTAATGATTTCTTCATTGAATGTTTGATTAAACTGTTATTATTAGGTTAGATTTCGTCAAAATTCGGGCTGTAAAATACACAAAAAATCGGATATTATCAATTTCAAGCTAAAAGAATTTATAAAACAGCCTTTTATTTTAACAATATGTTACTTTCCTATTTCTCTTTCCAACATTTATTTATATTACCCTGTTTTCTAAAAATTCCGGACTTCGGCAATCATTGCAAAATAGGCTTTCTTTCGTTCAATTCATCTCTTTTTTATCTTCCTCATATTATTTCTCCGCAATTCATTTTATATCTTTAAATACAAAAATATCCGAATAATCAAACCTTGATTTTATTGAAAAACAATAAAATATTTTAAAATTCAAAACAAATAATTATTTTTGTATAAATTGTAAAAAAATGAGGATTATCTCACGCAACAAAATAATAGAATATTACACAGAACATCCGGATACGGAAACAGCCCTTAAAGATTGGTACCAAAAAGTAAAACAAGCCGAATGGAGATGTTTCGCCGATATGAAACAAACGTTCAACAGCGCAGATAGCGTAGGAAACCAACATTACGTATTCAATATCAAAGGAAACAACTACCGATTAATCGCAGTTATCAAATTCACGATAAAAACCGTATTGATCCGTTTTATCGGCACTCATACCGAATATGACGCGATAGACGCTAAAAACATATAAATATATGGCAAGAATTCAAAATGAAACAGCTTATAAAGCGACAATGGAAAGAATAGAAGAACTCCTTCCTTTGGTCGATGACCATACTCCCCTAAACGATAAAAATCTGATAGAATTGGATTTATTATCCGAATTAGCGGAAGAGTATGAAGAAGAACATTATCCGATTAAATCGCCCGCTTTGGCAGACGTTATAAAACTCCGTATGTATGAAATGGGATTGAATCAGACCAAACTTTCCGAACTTCTCGGAGTAAGCCCCTCACGCATCAGCGATTATCTTACCGGACGTAGCGAACCGACATTGAAAGTAGCCCGCGATATCAGTAAAAAACTCAATATAGATGCGAACATAATATTAGGAATATAAACATAATAATATTACAGAACTTTTCCCCGGACTTTTCCAAATTTCCAAAACCGGAAACAATATTTCAATATGCCCCTGAAAGAATTATCGCAGAAAATCACGGCCGTTTACAACGAAAACGAATACCCCACCCTGTCGTACCAATGCAAGAAATGGGAGACATCCCGGCCATTAAAAGGATTAACCGTATTGGATGCCACCCCTGTATACAGAAATACCCTAACCAAATATATTCCTTTAATCATGGCAGGAGCCGAACTGTCCGTCGGTATTTCCGATATGATGCCGCATGATCCCCAAATAACCGAATTTCTCCGCTCTATCGGTATTCCCGTAATCCATGCGAAAGAAGCACGGGAACTCATCTTCGACCTTATTCTGGACTCTGCCGGCGCATTCGCCGAAACCCAAACAAAAATAGGATATGTCGAACTCACCCGTTCCGGAGTAGAAAAATACGAACATTCCGGCAAACCCGTATTCGTAGCAGACAACGGAAAAATAAAACAGATAGAAACCTGTTTAGGGACAGGAGAAAGTTACTTCCGGGCAATGAAAAGCTTAGGATATGACGATTGGAACGGAAAAACATTAGCGGTATTCGGAAGCGGGAAAGTAGGAACAGGTATAATTACTTACGCCTCAAAACTAAATGCCCGTACAATCGTAATCACCGATCCGGCAACTTTAAACGGTTTAGCCCGCAAAAATGCCGGTACCATCATCGATTTCCGGGATACGACAGCTATCGGCGAAGCTGTCAGGCAAGCCTATGCCGTAGTAACGGCAACCGGAATACGGCATGCACTGGAACAGAATTGCTCCGCCGAAACATTCATGGGAACATCCGCCCTCCTCGCCAATATGGGAGTGGAAGACGAATACGGTAACACCGTTCCCGACGAAAAAGTATTATGCCATAAATCCACGCTGAATTTCATTCTGGAAGAACCGACTCACCTGAAATATATCGAAACGACAATGTCCCTGCATAACGAAGGGGCCGTTTATCTCGCCGCACAAAAAGAGTCTTCCCTTAAAAACGGACTGCTCGTACCTCCTCCCGAAACAGAGGAAGAACTTTTAAATATCGTCCGCAAAAACGGAGTAATCCGAAATGAATTAAACTGGATTTTCGACGAACTATCTTAACTTGTTTTTATGAAAGTGAGGCGTCACTTTCAGATTGAAATAGAGAGCAGATAAAATAGTGAGGCAAGCACCGAAAAGATACGCTTTATCGAAAGAATAAACCTGCGCGATATAGCCTCCGATAGTCAATCCCAATCCGATACCTACATCCCATGACGTCAAATAGGTGGAAGTAGCTGTTCCTCTTTTATTGTTAGGCGCCAAATTAACGAAAAGAGTATTGAAAGCCGGAAACATAATTCCGAATCCCGTGCCCAGAAACAGAGCTACCCCGAAGAAAACATAAAAACCGACCGTACTGTTCCACTCCATCAATTTCGCACATCCGGAAAGAACGAAAAAACAGACGCAAACCAAATATATTCCGGCAGAAATTACCTGTGTAATCTTTCCTTTATCGACCAGACGCCCTGAAAAAATACGGGAAATAGCCATACCGACAGCCATCAACGTAAAAAATAAACCGGTTCCCTGCATTATTCCTATCTCCTTAGCATATTTCGCTACATAAGTGGTCGTCATTCCATAAGGGATAGAGAGCAACAACAAATCCAATCCCGCAGGCAATCCTTTTATCAGAATAAAACGGTCCAAAGAGATCGGTTCCCGTTTTACCGGCTCCTTTACGGGCGTTTTTACCAGACATGCCATCACGAAACCCAACGAACAAGAGAGCAAAGCACACGTAAAGATTACATTAAAAGAATAAAAATCATGCAGAAAAAGTCCTACCATCGGCCCCACCGACATCGCCATATTATTCGCCAGCCCGTAATACCCCAATCCTTCCCCACGCCTTGCGGAAGGCATAATATCGATTACAACCGTATTCCCGGCTACCGTAACCGTACCGAATGCAAAACCGTGGACAATACGTAAAATCGTGAATAATGTCAATGTTCCTGCCAACAGATAACCGGCAAAAATGCTGGTAAATACGAAAAATGCCAATAAATAAAGAGGCTTCCGCGCAAAAGTATCCAACAAATAACCGGAAAAAGGACGAATAGTAAGCGCAGCCATCGTATAACAGGAGAGGATTATACCTATCATCGCATTCCCCGTATCGAAAACCTCCGTCAGATAAAAAGGCAATACCGGCATCAAAAGGTAAAAACCGAAATACAGCAAAAAGTTCGCCGACAATATAAAACAATAACTGGGTGTTATTAACCGCTCTTTTGCCATAAAAAATTTTTCACAAAGTTATAATGTTTTACGGATTGTATCAATCTTTACCGGCAAAATATACCACACATCAGCTATATGCAACTGAACATCATTATTTTACAAACCTTTTCCTAACACATACGAAACAGGAATATTCCGATAAATACGATAATGAAAACAGAGGAATCATCCTATCCAATATTTAAACAACAATTCGATATTATGCGGATTAAAAGGTTCCCTTCGCAGTAGGTGCAATAAACGCCGCCTTCTGTAATTTCTGTTATCCAACCTGTTTTTCACCAAAAGATAAGTCGTTTTTCTCTCTATTTTACGCTCTGTATCCTCGATTTCTTCTGCTGTCAGCGCCTTGACCGAATAAGGCAGAATATCCGCCCATTTACGATGAAAACATTTACAACTCTCCCACCAAGCCGCATTGAAACTTCCCCGGGAAAAATGTTCCAGCTCTATCGAAGTACAAACATAATTCCGATATTCCAATGAAACGGCAAAAGAAAAATCCAAATCATACCCATGAAACCCGGGAAATACCGCTTCGTCGAACCGTATCCTCTCCCAAACACTCTTCCTAACCGCCAACGCCAATCCATCTATTACCGATACTTCGCAAAAATCGTTCTTATTATCATTCATTCCGATACGTACTCCTTTCTCCGTAAGATGGCTGTGTACGAAAGGACGCAAACTCATCCAACCCGATTCCGTACGACTTTTATAAGAAGAACCTGCGAATCCGATTACTCCGGTCTCCTGCTCCATTGCCTTACCGAACAATATACCGCCCCACCCGCAACTGTAAAACAGTATATCTTCATGTAAAAAAAGCAATACTTCTCCGGCCGCCCGCTCTGCACAACGGTTATACACCGCACACAATCCCGATTTTTCCTCTCTGTTATCGAATACGATTACCTCGTGCGGAAATCCTATCGTTTTCTCTATGTTTTCCTGCAACTCGGCAACCCTCTGCGAATCTACGGAACAAATAATTACAGATATCATTCTTTTAACATTTGAAAGTCAAAAACACCCGTTTCTGAAAATGTAAAAATATAAATTTATTCCGCTTCATCACTTCTTATCTTTTCTCCGACAGAAAAATCCCCAGAAATACAGTATCGCCTTTCTTAAAAATTCTACAATTTCTTACCTTTGATAAAAATATCGTTTAACGGATATTCCGTATGAAAAACAACGAATCGAAACTCAGAATTAAAATTATTGCCGGATACCTGCTGCTTATCGCAACGGTATTATCGGCCGTTTTTTATATTTACGGACAAATCTATCCCGTTGTAAACAAAAATAACGATACTCAAGAACTCACCCGCCAAAAAATAGTCATCACCGGAACGACCATTACTACCCTTTATCAGGCGAATTCCTATGCCAACCTGTTCGTACAGACCCCTTCTACCCGGAATATAAACCTATACCGCCAAGCTGTCGATTCCGTATTCAAGTGCATCGACTCCTTACAAGTCCTCAACCTCTCCGAACACCAGAAAGAGTTACTCCAGCAAATCACAACCCTCCTAAAACGGAAAGAATCCAACATCATCAATCTGGTACGTTCCATACAAGCCAATAAAGAAGACGCCCTCCTACGCAAAAGCCTCGAAGAACTGGAGAACCGGAAATCGACCTCTTTCCCTCAAGACTCTGTCGCTATAAAAACCGAAACGGAGACACAAATAACCATCGACACGACACGAATCGCCCCGACCAAAAGAAGCGTATGGCGGCGCATTGCCGAAGTATTCTCTCCCCAGGACAGCGATATAGTAACCCAAATCAATACGACCGTCATCAGTAAAACAGATACGCTCCCAATCGTATCGAATACCCAGGACAGCATAACCCAGGCAATGCAACAAATCCTGGAAGGCATCATCACTACCCGCAATGAAGGGTATGAAACGATTAACCGCCGGCAACGCGCTTTAATGATGACCGATCAGGAAATCAGCAATCTTGTCGTCGTCCTGCTGAATGAGCTGAACGAAGAAAACCTGAATATAGCCCTAACGGAACTTTCCGAACGCCAGCACGCCCTGCATCGCGCCAGCAATGCCTTAATCATAGTCCTTACACTCGCCCTGTGCATCATCATTTTCTTCCTGATTATGATATTCAAGGATATCAGTAAAAGCCAACATTATAAACGTCAGTTGGAAATGGCCCGCAAACAGGCGGAAGACCTTATGGAAAGCCGCCAACGGCTATTATTATCCGTATCCCACGACATACGCGCCCCGTTAAGCGCTATTATGGGATATGTCGAGCTGCTCGCAGAATCCCCAAAACAGGAGAAGGTCAAGGAATATACGACCGCAATGAAATTCTCTTCCGACCATCTAATGGAACTGCTTACCAATTTACTGGAATATTCCCGACTGGAAACCGGAAAGGCAATCGAAGATATTTCGATTTTCAAAATACGCCCTCTGTTTGAAGAAGCAGTCACCATGTTTTTGCCCACAACTCAAAAAAAGGGTATCGCTCTCTCTTTGGAAAGCGATATTCCGGAAAATTGCTATATTCAATCCGATAGCCTCCATATACGTCAGATATTGATTAATTTGGTATCCAACGCAGCCAAATTCACCGATAAAGGAAGCATCCGGATAACCGCTTCCTTAAAAGATACGAAAGAAGAAAAACAAAAATTACTGGTTTTCAGTGTAACAGATACCGGTTGCGGAATTCCTGAAGATAAACAACAAAACATATTCGAAGAATTTTCCAGAGCCGATTCCGCCGGGAAAGAAGGAAGCGGATTCGGATTATCCGTCGTTTCCCGTCTAACCGCTTTGCTGGGAGGAAGCATAACATTAGACAGCCTGCCCGGGAAAGGCAGCTCATTTACGATTACCCTCCCCGCAACAATCCCTGCTCCCGAAGAATTACCTGCTGTACAAACCCAAAAATACTCCACAGCTCCTGCCAATATTTTAGTAATAGAGGACGACTCCTCTCAACGGGCAATGATAACTGAAATGTTGCGTTTATCCGGGCATCGCGTATATTATTGCGAGCATCTCGCTCAATGCCTTGAAATAATCGAAACGAACGATATTTCTCTTATACTGACCGATATCCAAGCCGGAGAATTTTCCGGATACCAACTTTTAGAAACGGTACGTACCGCACAAAATGCAAAAATACAACAACTACCTGTTATCGCCGTTTCCGCTTCAGGAAATATACAAACCCATAAATCGGATTACAACTTCACCGCCATATTGAAAAAACCGTTTACAAAAGCGCAACTTTTATCCGTCATCAACCAACAAGAGCCGGCCGACGGCGACATGCCTCAACAACCTTTCAGTTTAGACACCCTTTTATCCATGATGGATAACGACCGTGAAGCCGTAGCCGAAATCGTAAATGTTTTCATAACGACAACGCAGGAAAACTTGGCACAATTATCGGATATGCTTTCCCGCAAAGATTATGAAGGAATCAAAAAGACAGCTCACCGGATGCTTCCTATGTTCATCCAGTTGAATATAACCGAAATCGGAGAAAAGCTGAAAATATTGGAAACAACCAACCTCTTTTCAGCAAACCGGAAACAATTAGATGCTCTTGTAAAAGAGATTATCGACAAAACACCGGCTATATTGGATACATTAAATAACAATTAAGACAACTCTATCTCGTATTGGCTCAATTTATTGTATAACGTTTTTCTGTCGATTCCCAACAGTTTGGCAGCTTTGCTTTTATTATTGCCTGTATGCGCCAAAGCTTCCAATATCCGTTTCTTTTCATCATTGGGATCAGAGAGTACAAAGGATTGTTCTCCAGACTTGTCTTTCGTCAATTCATCCGGCAAATCGCTCAGAGAGATAATCTCTCCGGGACAAAACAACACAGCCCTTTTAATTGCATTTTTCATTTGCCGCAAATTCCCTGACCATCCATACGCACAAAGCCACTTTTCCGTCTCCTTATCGAATCCCTTGATGTTTTTTTCCAACTCTCTGTTGGCATCCTGTAAAAATACAGATGCGAAAGTCATTATATCATCGCCCCGCTCCCGCAAAGGCGGAACATATACCGCCAATTCATTAATCCTATGATAAAGGTCTTCTCTGAAACGGTTTTCCCGAATCGCATCCTGCAAATTTTCATTCGTTGCAGCGATAATACGTACATCTACCGATATTTCTTTCATACTGCCTACCGGGCGGATAATACGCTCCTGTATCGCCCTCAGCAACTGTACCTGCACTTCATAAGACAGATTGCCTATCTCATCCAAAAATACCGTACCATGGTCAGCCGTTTCAAAAACACCTTTTTTGTCACTGACCGCCGAAGTAAACGCTCCTTTCACATGGCCGAAAAGTTCGCTGGCACCCAACTCCCGAGAGAGAGCCCCGCAATCGACAGCAATAAACGGATAATCCTTCCGCTTGCTATTATTGTGAATGAACCGCGCCGCATACTCTTTGCCTGTTCCACTCTCCCCCATAATCAAAACCGACATATTGGTCGGTGCCACCACACGCAACTGGTTATATAATTTTCGGGAAGCTTCCCCGTTTCCCATAACAAACGAAAGGTCGGCTATCGCATCCGACGTCACCGGTTCGGGATTATCCTTCTTCATCTTCCGGGCAGCCAAAACCGCCGTTATTTTCTCATTCAATATTTCCGGATTTACCGGTTTCTGCAAATAATCGAATGCTCCGAGTTTTATCGCCGCTACCGCCGTATCCACTCCGGCATAACTCGTCATCATAATCACCTCACTGTCCGGCGACTTATGACGAATCCACTCCAACAGAGTAATACCATCCGTATCCGGCAACCTCAAATCAGACAAAACAATATCATAACGGTTGTTTCCTATACGCTTCATAGCTTCCGCCCCGGACGCAACTCCATCCGCCTCGAATCCCTGCTTCTTCAGCCATGTCCGCAACATTAAGCCGAAAGCCATATCATCCTCGATTACCAATACTTTTGTCATTACTCCTTCTGAATTATTCATCCTTACAAAGATAAAATTTTTTAGAACAAGAACATAGAAGAATCATCCAAAGAAGCGGAAATGTGTTCATAATACAGGAAATCCTTTCCCTTTCAAGCTACGAAACAGGCAGATCCGCCTGTTTCTATCCTTTCTGAAAACACATTATCCTATCAATCCCTATCGGCAAAAAGAAAAGGGCTACCTCCGTAGCCCCTCCTAACAAACCTAAGACCTTATTAATAAAAAAATTCTTTTTCTAAAACCTAAAATGTTTAAATTTATTCAACACATTTACCGTTATCCAAACTTACACAAGTTTGCGTACCTTAGTTTACAGGCTTAAAGCAATTTTCAAATTACTTTTCCGATTACCCGATATCATCACACCGGCAAAACCTGAGGAAGACTTCATCTATTCTGCATCCTTTTCACCAACAACATCAGCTTCAACGGCATTAATTGCAGGAAAAGAAGAACCAGCCCGAATGTTACAACCTTTGTAACCGCTATCAATATCTTTACATAACCATTCACTTTTAGTTCGTTAATATAGTTTTATTATGTCCTTTTATTGTCCTTTATTTACTATCATATAAAAAATATGCCAAAAAACAGTCTTTACAAAATCGATTATTAACCAAATGAACATAAAACACTTACATATTAAAACCATTTTTGCTTTCTGAACAAAACATGTGGAAATGTGTGGAATTGTGTGGAAAATTTCCACACATCGGTATAAAACCTGAAATAACAACCGGCCGTCTGCTTCATATTTTTCCCATTGCTTATATATCGAAACACAAATCCGCCAAATCAAATACCGACTTTTTACACCGGGAACAAAAAAAGAAATTGTCAGAACTTTTTCATCCGCTCTTTCCGTCCGAACAAATAATAATTTACAAACCATTCACATTTTCCTCTAAAAAAGTTATATTTGAAATCATCTTTTACTTATCGAAAAACACAGGCAATAAATATTATATTTCAAAAAATATGGGGATAACCGGTTTTTATATCTTACTTATAATAATGGCTATTACGGCCATTATCGTTTTTGCCGCCCTTTACCGTATCAAAGCCGGATACGGTATTTTCCGAACCGAAAAATGGGGCATTGCCATCAACAACCGTATCGCATGGATATTCATGGAAGCTCCCGTATTTATTGTAATGCTAATTTTATGGAGTAATTCGCCCCGCCAATGGGTACCGGCTCCTTTTTTGATTTTCCTCTTATTCGAACTGCACTATTTCCAACGTTCCTTCATCTTTCCTCTACTAATGAGAGGGAAAGGGAAAATGCCCGTCGCTATTATGGCAATGGGAATTATCTTCAACCTGCTGAACGGGTACATTCAAGGCGAATGGCTGTTCTACCTCTCTCCCGACACGCTTTACACTACCCAATGGCTCTATACTCCGCAGTTCATCTTCGGAACAACCTTATTCATTTTCGGCATGTATATCAACATACAGAGCGACTCGATCATACGGAACCTGAGAAAACCGGGGGATAACAAACACTATTTACCCAAAGGCGGAATGTACGATTATGTCACCTCCGCCAATTATTTCGGAGAGATAGTGGAATGGTGCGGTTTTGCCCTGCTGACATTCTCTCTGCCGGGGCTTCTGTTTGCCGTATGGACCGCCGCCAACTTAGTCCCACGTGCCGATGCCATATATCGCCGATACCTCACGGAATTCGGAAACGAAGTCGGAAACCGGAAAAGAATTTTTCCGTTCCTTTATTAAAACCATTAACCGGTAAAATCGAAAATTGTGGAATCCAAACTATTTACCCCAGCCAAAATCGGTCCGCTTACCCTCCGTAACCGGACTATCCGTTCCGCCGCTTTCGAAGGGATGTGCGAAGGCAATGCCCCGACCCAGCAACTATTGGATTATCACGCTTCAGTAGCCGAAGGCGGCATCGGAATGACCACATTGGCCTATGCTTCCGTGACCCGAAGCGGCTTATCCTTCCCCCGCCAGTTATGGTTGCGGAAAGAGATCATACCCGAACTACGCCGTGTAACGGATGCCATACACAATTTCGGCGCCGCCGCTTCTATCCAGATAGGACATTGCGGAAATATGTCCCATAAAAGCATCTGCGGCGAAACCCCTATCTCCGCTTCCAGCGGATTCAATATCTACTCGCCTACTTTTGTACGGGGAATGCGTACAAAAGAAATTACCGATATGGCAAAAGCGTTCGGCGAAGCTGTCAATTTAGCCCGGGAAGGAGGAATGGATGCCGTAGAGATACACGCAGGGCACGGATACCTGATAAGCCAATTCCTGTCTCCCTACACCAATCGCAGGAAAGATGAATACGGCGGCTCTCTCGCCAACCGTATGCGTTTTATGGAACAGGTTATGCAAGAAGTCAAGCAGGCTGCCGGAAACGATATTGCCGTAATCGTAAAGACCAATATGCGAGACGGATTTAAAGGAGGCATAGAGATAGAAGAAGCATTGGAAATAGCGAAACGATTGGAAGAATACGGCGCCGACGCACTCGTGTTGAGCGGCGGTTTCGTCAGTAAAGCTCCCATGTATGTTATGCGCGGTTCCATGCCGGTAAAAACTCTTACCCATTACATGGATTGTTGGTGGCTGAAATGGGGTGTCAAAATGTTCGGGAAACTGATGATTCCATCCGTACCGTTCAAAGAAGCTTATTTTTTGGACGACGCCAAAATCTTCCGCAAACATTTGAAACTGCCTTTAATATACGTCGGCGGATTGATTTCCAGAGAAAAGATAGATGAAGTATTAAACAACAGTTTCGAGTTCGTTTCCATGGCCCGTGCCCTTATCCGGGAACCGGATTTCGTAAACCGGCTAGCCGCAGGCGAACAACGTTGCAGCTGCACACACAGCAACTATTGCATCGGAAGGATGTACACTTTAGATATGTGTTGCCATACCCACCGTACGGACATTCCGCCTTGCCTACGCAAAGAGATCGAAAAATTAGAAAACCGATGATAAATAAATTAGCGATCGTTACCGGAGGAAACGGAGATATGGGATCTTGTATCACCCGTGCCGTAGCAGCAGCCGGTTACCGGGTAATTATGGCATGCAACAATCCTGAAAGCGGAGAACCGTTGCGGCAACAGATTATTCAGGAAACCAAAAACCCGCATATCGAAATCGAACAACTGGAATTACGCGACCTGCAAAATGTCGTTCGCTTCACGGAACGCATCGAAGCCCGCAAAATACCGGTCGCTCTTTTAATGAACAATGCCGGAGTCATGCCGCCCAAAAGCAGCATTACCCAAAACGGATTCAACCATACCGTAAGCGTAAACTATATCGCTCCTTTTCTGCTTACTTTACGGCTGCTTTCTTCCATGGAAAGAAATTCACGAATCGTCAATATGATTTCATGTACCTATGCCATTGGAAAAATAAAACTTCCGCAATTTTTCGAAACTGGAGGATATAAACATTATCACCGGATTCCCGTATACAGCAACACCAAATTAGCTTTATTGCTTTTTACCCTCGAATTATCCAAACGGATAAAAGAACGGGGCATTACAGTCAATGCAGCCGATCCGGGTATCGTCAGCACAAAATTTATCGTCATGGAACAATGGTTCGATCCGCTGACCGACATTTTTTTCCGGCCGTTCATCAAAAAGCCGCAACAAGGAGCGGCCACCGCTATTCACCTGTTGCTAAACCCGCAAGTCCAAAACATTACCGGATCTGCTTTTGCCGATTGCAAAGAAATATCCCTTTCGACAAAATACAAAAATTCTTCCTTGCAAAAAGAGCTATGGGACGCTACATACCGAAAAATAGCCCCTTTCTTAGATAAAGAAAAAATTTTACCGTTCTCATAACACCGCAACCTTGCAATAAGTTACTGCGACCCAGCTCCATAATTAGAAATCAACTCCTTGAAATAACCGATCATTCTTCCGTAATTTTCAAGCGAAATATATTCGTTCTCATTATGAATCGTACGTTGTTCATATTCGTTCAGGGCTAATGGCATAAACCGATATATATTATCACTGACAATCTGATATTTATAAGCATCCGTTCCTCCTATCGTAATATAAGCCGCTACCAAAGCCTCGGGATAAACCGCTTTCATCGCATTGCAAATGGCTTCATAGCCCGGCGTATTCTCCGGAGAGATACCCGATGCCTCCCGCGCCGATGCCACTTCTATCTCCACTTCATATCCTTTACATAACTTTTCCACATGTTCAATCACTTTCTCCACGGAATCCCCCGGAAGCAAGCGGAAATTAACCGTTATCTCCGACATGGAAGAAAGCACATTGGGCGCATCGCTTCCTTTAGCCATCGTTATAGCCGTTGTCGTACGTATCAATGCATTGGAAGCCGGATTCTCCGATAACGTTTTTAGCAATAAAGGCTGCAACAACCACCTATTCGCAATTACCATACGAGGGATAAATCCCTGACCGGAACCGATATTCGTAAGGAAAGAGGCCACCGGAGGGATAATACGGGCAGGCATCTGGTCTGCATTCAATCTTTCGATAACCTCTGCAGCCATCACTAACGAGCTTTTCTGCGGAGGCATGGAAGAGTGTCCTCCCATTCCGTACACCTTAACATTCAACGTTAACAAACCTTTCTCTCCCACACCCACCAATGCAACCGGCCTTCCTTCCGCTCCGGGCACAGAAGTATTTACAATACCTCCCTCGTCATAAACGGCTGCAAACCGGATATTTTGTTCCTTAAAATAATCTGCAATATAACGTGCCCCTTGTGTTCCTCCTATCTCTTCATCATATCCGAAAGCGAACCAGATGTCCCGTTCCGGACGGTATCCTCCTGCAATCAATGTATCGGCAGCCTCCAATAACGCAAACAACATTCCTTTCATATCGAGCGTTCCCCTCCCGTAAATACGCCCATTCACAACTGCTCCCGAAAAAGGAGAATAATCCCACCGGCCGGCAACAGCCGTAATCGGAACAGAAGGTAAATCCTGGATATTATACACCGAAGAATCCGCATCCGAATCACCCGGCACATATCCGGCTACCGGAACTACATCATAATGAGAAAGAAAAAGCAAAGGCTCCGAAGAAGAATTTTTTCCCTTCCAATGAAACACCAACCCGTATTCGTTAATGACAGAGGTATCCATAATATGATATATACGGGGATAAACCCGGGGAAGATAAGCCTTAAACCGTTCAAAAGGGAGATAAGCTTCTGTATCGCTCGTATCCGTAACACTGACGGTAGGGATACGCAACCCTCCTACGAAACGTTGAATTGCTTTTTCCGAAGGAACCCACTTTTTTGCAGATTTCTCGACAACTACATTGTCCCTTTTCGGAAAGGGATAAATCAACGTTTTGATAACCAATCCTATCAATAAAATAAATAGGAATAAAATAATAATCCCGAAACCGATCACGATGCTATTCTTTTTTTTCTTCATTGTCTTCTTTTTAAATGCAACCTCTTCTTACATAGTAACAACATTCAAGCCAAGCGTTCCGGCAAATCCGGCTATTCTTCACCGTTTTTTACAAACCGAATTATAAAACTCCATATTTCTCTCCCGTCCATTACAAAAACTTTTCACTTTATAACTCCTTTATGCCAGATACCGAATCAAAAGAGAACAATTCTTTTAAAAATTTCATATTTTTGTTATATGAAACCCGAGAGCCTGCATATCATATATTTTTCGCCGACACACACTTCTGCGAAAATAGCCCGTTCCATAGGAAAAGGAACCGGCCTTTCACACATAAAAGAAATCGACCTGACTTGCGACAGCAATACCGCTCCGCTTCTTTTCAGAAAAGACGAGTTAGCTATCATTGCAGCTCCTGTCTATGCCGGGCGGGTAGCCCCGATCGCCAAAGAACGTTTCAAAAGGTTGAAAGGCAATAATACTCCTGCAATTTTATCCGTAACATACGGGAACAGGGATTATGAAGATGCATTAGTCGAGCTGCGCGACTTAACCATAGAACAAGGATTTATCCCTTTGGCAGCAGGGGCATTTATCGGGGAACATAGTTACAGCCGTCCCGGCATGCCCGTTGCAGAAGGGCGTCCCGACCTTTCCGATACGAATATTGCCGTACAATTCGGAAAGGAAGCTATCGATAAAATAGCAACAACACTTATCGAGCCTATTCATCCTCTTTTTATCAAAGGCAATATTCCTTACCGGGAAGTCAAACCTTCTTCTCCGGCTGCTCCAATTACCCTTACCGAATTGTGTTCTTTATGCGGGGAATGTATCGGACTGTGCCCTATCCAGGCAATTTTTATCAATCCGGCAGGAAAAATAGATACGGATAAAACGAAATGTATCAAATGTTGCGCATGTGTAAAAGATTGCCCGAACGAAGCCCGTATCTTCGACACTCCCTATACAGCCATGCTACATGCCAATTTTTCCGCCCGCCGGGAACCGGAACTGTTCTTTTGATATTGTCCTTAATAAAAGAGAAAAAGTACTCCCATATCTACTCCGCCGAATAACTTTTTTTGATACAATAAGACTTTTTTGTTATATTTGTTTATATAGGGTATTTTATTCTCCTTATTATGAGAACGAAATTCCTGCCCTACAATCTTTTTCATGAGAATTACTTTATTTGTTTACCGCTCGAATTTTTCATATTATTAGCAAGCTCTCTATTTACATCACTAAGTATTATACATCATAAAATATTTGTATTTTCCATAATAACTCAACTTATTTGTCTCAGAACAAAAACAAATAAAGATTCTAAGGAAATGTATCTATAAGAAATGAGAGGCTTGAGCCCCTATTACAATAGGGAAAATTAAAAAATATTGCGTTTGATGTTGGCCAACCTACTTTTAATGTTACTCAACATGTCGTACAAATCCAAAAGAAAACCGCCTTACAATATGTTGTAAGGCGGTTTTAGTGAGGTCTGAAGCGGATTCGAACCGCTGTACGAGGTTTTGCAGACCTCTGCCTAGCCACTCGGCCATCAGACCAATCTTATAAAGTGTTGCAAAAATAAAGCAATTTTACGTCTTTTCCAAATATCCGGGATAACTTTAAAAATATCTCTCCCCCTTATAAAACTACTTTATCAACCTATTCGTTTCTGTATCAGGGAAAATAACCCACGGCTTAAACTGTTTCGCTTCCTCAAAATCCATAACAGCATACGAGATAATTATCAAAATATCCCCCACTGCAACTTTACGTGCCGCAGCACCATTCACACAAATACAACCACTGCCGCGTTCCCCCTTTATCACATAAGTTTCAAAACGTTCCCCGTTATTATTATTGACAATACTTACCTTTTCACCCGCTATTATATTGGCTGCATCCAACAGATCCTCATCGATAGTAATGCTGCCGACATAATTCAAATCAGCCTGCGTAACCGATACCCGGTGTATCTTAGATTTTAATACCTCTATCTGCATGATGAAATATTTTAAAACGTAAATATGCTATTTCTAACTATCAATTACAAAAAAATCAAGCGAATTTTATATTATCAATCAAACGTATCTTGCCTACCTTCACCGCAATACACCCCTGCTTCGCACAAGGGACATCCCATGACTCCACATCCTGCAAAGTATCTGCATTCACAATCGTAAAATACTCCACTTTCATTTGTTCATTCGAATCGATCTGTTCTACCACCCACTTCTTCACTTCCTCCACACTTGCCCATTCTTTCCGATTTACCGCCTCTTTCAATGTCATATAAATCACCGGAGCGATCGCCCTCTGTTCCTCATTTAACAACATATTACGGGAGCTAAGCGCCAATCCGTCCGTATCACGCTGAATAGGACACGGAACAATATTCACATTCAATCCTAAATCGACTACCATTTTTTTAATAATGGCAACCTGCTGAAAATCTTTTTCTCCAAAATAAGCATTATCCGGAGCAACAAAATCGAATAACTTACTTACTACCTGCGCAACCCCATTGAAATGGCCAGGACGATGCGCTCCCTCCATTACCTGTTCCAACTGTCCGAAATCGAAACGACGTGTATCCTCTTCAGGATAAACCTCTTCCACAGAAGGAGCAAAAACAATATCGCATCCTGCCTTTTCCAACAATGCAAAATCAGCCTCTTCCGTACGCGGATAATTCTTTAAATCTTCTTTATCGTTGAATTGTGTCGGATTCACAAATACACTTACCACTACCGTCGGATTCTCTTTACGGCAACGATTCACAAGCGAGAGATGTCCGGCATGTAAAGCCCCCATAGTAGGGACAAAACCGACAGAACCCAAAGCCCGGCGGGAATCAACCGCCTTTTTAAGCTCAGTTATTTTCCTGATAATCTCCATTTTCTTATATTTAAAATTGCTGCAAAGGTATAACTCTTTAATAAACAAAAAAAGATTTTTTTATCTTTCTTAATCATTACAGATTTTCCTCCCTTAACCGAAATAAAAATATTATATTAAAATTTATTTTTATTCCAACCATCTTATTTTCAAAACAATCACCGATTACAATACAATAAAATAAAAAATTATCTTTGTAATTGATTTCAAACCATTCTTTTTCAGAATCGGCAAAACACATTAAAAATGATACTCGAATTATTCCAATCGCCCTATTTCGCACTCTTCGTTATCATCGCATTAGGTTTTATGTTAGGAAGAATATCTATTAAAGGTATTTCACTCGATGTATCGGCCGTAATTTTCGTTGCTTTGCTTTTCGGACACTACGGTATTGTTATCCCAAGCGCATTAAGCGATTTCGGAATGGTCCTTTTTATATTTACTATCGGTATACAAGCCGGCCCCGGATTTTTCGACTCCTTCCGGTTCAAAGGGAAAAATTTAGTCGTATTAGCCGTCGTAATTATCGCTTCCGCAGCTCTTGCTTCCATCTGTGTAAAATATCTTTTCGATCTGGATATCATCCAAACCACCGGATTACTTACAGGAGCCTTAACCAGTACACCGGGGCTTGCCACTGCAAAAGAGCTGGTCGGGAACAATACTGCCGTAGCCTATGGCATCGCCTATCCTTTCGGAGTAATAGGCGTAATTCTGTTCGTCAAACTACTGCCCAGATTACTGAAAACAGATATTCAAAAAATAGAGAAAGAAATAGACGATACAAAACTGGAACAATACCCGCAAATATCTTCCCGTATATTTAAAGTTACCAATAATAATATTTTAGGGCAACGGCTTTCCGATTTAAAAATACGGTCTATCACCGGGGCTGTTATTTCCCGCATCAAACACGAAAACGAATACTCCATTCCAAATCCCAAAAGCATTTTATACAAAGACGACCTGATTAAAGCCGTCGGGACGGAAGAATCCTTAGACAAAATGAAAATGTTTATCGGAGAACAGGTAGAAGGCGACCTGCCTTTAGGGGATAGCTTAGATTTAGTAACCGGGCTGGTAACGAATAAAAATCTTGTAAACGTACGGTTAGCGACATTGAACATACAAAAGAATTTCAACTGTACCATTACCCGCGTACGCAGAAGCGGTATTTACCTTACACCGACACCCGATTTGCAACTGAAATTCGGGGATAAACTGACAATCGTAGGGGCGAAAGAAGATTTAAAAGAATTATTAAAACTTTTAGGCAACGACGTAAAACGCATTTCCGACACTGATTTCTTCCCCATTGCTTTAGGAATTATTCTCGGAGTATTATTCGGAAAGATAAACCTCTCTTTCGGAGGGAGTTTCTCCTTTTCATTCGGACTGACAGGAGGTGTACTGCTCATCGCCTTATTGGTAAGCGCTAAAGGGAAAACGGGGCCTATTGTCTGGAACATATCTTCAGCAGCCAACCAGCTGTTACGACAATTAGGTCTATTACTGTTCCTCGCCGGTGTAGGCACATCGGCAGGAGAAACCGTCGTTCAGACATTCAAAGAAACCGGCTGGGGACTGTTTCTTGGCGGTGTAATCATAACACTCGTACCTATGCTTATCGGAACTTTCGTCGGTCTTCGTTTTTTAAAAATCAATATTCTCGACCTGTTAGGCGCCCTTACCGGAGGAATGACCAGCACCCCCGGACTGGCAGCAGCAGATTCCATGACACGAAACTCCGCACCCAGTATCGCCTATGCCACTGTTTATCCCGTAGCTATGGTATTTTTAATTATTTGCGTACAAATCATAGCCGGATTATTTTAATCCTTTCCGGAATCATTGCGGACAAATTGAGATTATTTAAAAAAAAGCTATCTTTGTTTTGAAATATACAGACAATATAACTTTTAAATCACGATAATATGAAACTGTTGCTTATCAGTAATTCCACCAATGCAGGTGAAGCATATCTGGATTATCCGAAAAACAATATCAAAACATTTTTAGAAAGTGCAGGAGTAAAACGCGTTATGTTCGTTCCTTATGCTGCAGTGACCTTTTCGTACGACCAATACCTCGAAAAAGTAAAAAACCGTTTCAACGAAATAGGTATCGAAATAGATTCCGTACACCGTTATGAAAATCCGGTCAAAGCAATCCGGGATGCAGAAGGCATCGTTGTCGGCGGAGGCAACACATTTCATTTGGTAAAAAATATGCAGGCCAACGGATTGATAGAAGCTATCCGTGAAAAAGTGCTTGCCGGTGCTCCTTATATCGGATGGAGCGCAGGTTCCAATGTAGCATGTCCTACTTTATGCACTACCAACGATATGCCTATCGTAGAGCCTATGTCTTTCAAAACATTGAACCTGATTCCATTCCAAATCAATCCCCATTATACGGACGCACATCCGGAAGGGCATGCCGGAGAAACCCGCCAACAGCGTATCGAAGAATATATCGCTGCCAACAAAGGTGTTACCGTTGCAGGATTACGCGAAGGATGTATGTTCTTAATCGAAAATAATCACATTCAATTAATCGGGAAACGCCCGTTGCGTATTTTTAAATACGGAGAAGAACAAAGGGAGCTGAATGCCGGAGACGATTTGAGTTTCCTGTTAAAATAAACGACCGTGAGGCATAATAAAGATGTCGGGCGAAAAGGAGAGGATATAGCAGCAGAATATGTGGATTCGCTCGGCATGATTATACTCGAACGGAATTGGCATTGCTCAAAAGCGGAGCTGGATATTATTGCGATAAAAGATTTTACTTTGCGCATCATAGAAGTAAAATCCCGCAATGAAGAGTGTTCCGAAACAATCTCCAACTCGTTGGACAAAAAAAAGCTACGGCAACTTGAGAAAGGCGCCGCCGCCTATTTTTCAGAACATAAAATAGAAGGAATATCCGATATTTACTTCGATTTGATAACGGTAATATTCACTCAAGACGGTGGCTACCGCATCGAATATATCCCTCAGTTCTTCTATCCGAGTTGGTAGGAACAAACACCGCAAAACAGCGAAAGCCTGCTTTACAGTAATTAAAAACAATACATACGTAAAATGAAAAAAATTAAACGGTATTTGGTAACCTCTGCCTTGCCTTACGCAAATGGGCCTGTACATATCGGCCACCTGGCAGGAGTATATATCCCTTCCGATATTTACGTTCGTTATCTGAGATTAAAAGGGGAAGACGTATTGTCGATCTGCGGTTCGGACGAACACGGCGTTCCTATCACCATAAAAGCAAGGCAGGAAGGCGTCACCCCGCAGGATATTGTAGATAAATACCATAACATTATAAAAAACGCATTCAAAGGGTTGGGAATATCATTCGATATATATTCCCGTACCTCTTCGCCGATACATCATAAAACAGCTTCCGATTTTTTCCTCAACCTTTACAATAAAGGGGAATTTATCGAACAGACTACCATGCAATATTACGATGAAGAGGCGAAACAATTTCTCGCAGACCGTTATATCGTAGGAACATGCCCTCATTGCCAAAACGACAGGGCATACGGCGACCAATGCGAAAAATGCGGCTCTACACTGAACGCTACCGATTTAATCAACCCGAAATCGGCAATCACCGGTTCCGTACCCGTATTGAAAGAGACCAAACACTGGTTCCTTCCGTTAGACAAACACGAACCTTTTTTGCGTAAATGGATATTGGAAGAACACAAAGAATGGAAACCCAATGTTTACGGACAATGCAAAAGTTGGTTGGATTTAGGCTTACAACCCCGTGCCGTAAGCCGTGACCTGGATTGGGGAATTCCCGTACCCTTAAAAGGGGCCGAAGGGAAAGTACTATACGTATGGTTCGATGCGCCTATCGGGTATATCTCGGCAACCAAAGAACTGACCCCCGATTGGGAAAAATATTGGAAAGACGATGAAACGAAACTCGTTCATTTCATCGGGAAAGATAATATCGTTTTCCATTGTATCGTTTTCCCGTCCATGCTGAAAGCCCACGGAGAATTTATCCTTCCCGACAATGTTCCGGCAAACGAATTTCTGAATCTGGAAAGCGACAAAATATCCACTTCCCGTAATTGGGCCGTATGGTTGCATGAATATTTAGAAGAATTCCCCGGCAAGCAGGATGTATTAAGATATGTTCTTTGCGCAAACGCTCCGGAAACGAAAGACAACGATTTTACATGGAAAGATTTTCAAGCCCGCAATAACAATGAATTAGTCGCCATACTGGGGAATTTTGTCAATCGGGCAATGGTACTTACTTCCAAATATTTCGAAGGAAAAGTTCCTATCCGCGGCGAACTGACCGATTACGACAAATCATGCCTGGATGAGATTGCAAAAATCAAAACGGCTTTAGAAGAGAATATCGAGAATTACAAATTCCGTGAGGCCCTGAAAGAAGCGATGAATATCGCCCGTATCGGAAATAAGTACCTTGCCGACACGGAACCGTGGAAAGTAATCAAAGAAAACAAGGAACGCGTTGCAACGATTCTAAACACAGCTTTACAAATAACGGCAAACCTGGCTATCGCCATAGAACCGTTCATGCCTTTTACCGCAGAAAAAATGCTGAACTTGTTGCAAGTAACTCCGTTGGGCTGGGATAAGCTGGGTTCTCCCGTTATTTTGGAAGAAGGACATGCATTGGGCAAACCGGAACTTCTATTCGAAAAAATAGAAGACAACGTTATCGAAGCCCAATTAAAAAAATTGGAGGAGACCAAAGCGGCTAACCTCGCTAAAGAAGTAAAAGCGGAACCGCAAAAAGCAAGCATCTCTTTCGACGATTTTGGCAAAATGGATATCCGTGTCGCTAAAGTCATCGCTGCCGAAAAAGTAGCAAAAACAAAAAAATTATTAAAACTGACCATCGATACTGGCATGGATACCCGGACTATAGTATCGGGAATTGCCGAATTTTATACAGCAGAAGAGATGGTCGGAAAACAAATCGTAATCCTGGCAAACCTCGAACCGCGTGAAATAAAAGGTATTTTATCTCAAGGGATGATTTTAATGGCTCAAGACGCTACCGGAAAGCTGGCAGTAGTCGCTCCAGAGTACAACGTAAAACCCGGTTCTTCAGTAGGTTAGAATATTTATTATAAATTTTCGACATTTTTTTAGCATTATTAAAAAAATTATTAATACATTTGTCGAAAATTTTACGGGGTGTAGCACAGTTGGCTAGCGCGCCACGTTCGGGACGTGGAGGTCGGAAGTTCGAGTCTTCTCACCCCGACCAAACAGAAAACAGATAACAAAATGTTATCTGTTTTCTGCTTTTCTATACACAGGTATATATCTCTATTTTTTTATCATTTTACCCCAAATCACTAAAACTATTCCGACACATCGTAACCGTTAGTTCCTATTCAATTATATCATACGGCCTCCCGTTCCGGTATAAAAGTTCAAAATCTGAAACGGACGAATAGTTTCATCAAAAATCATTAATACATCTTATATAATTTTAAAGAATACATACAATGAACCTCCGGAACAGGATATATAAAACATATTTGAAAATAGAGTTATAATACAGAATTCCGTAATCTTGAAGCCGATATTGCATATCGACATATTATTTTCCTACCTATAACCCAATGATTTATTCTATGCGAATAAAGGTTTCACATAATAAACGATTACTCCCCATGCAATGAACCGGGCGCCTTTCCCGATCAACATGAAAACAGCACTTTTCTTAAAATCTACCCTATAAAAACCGAGAGCAATGGCCAATACATCCCCTATCCCGGGAAGCCAAGAAAAAAACGCCAGCGAAGCACCGTATTTATCGACTTTCTTTTTCTGTTTCTCAAGCGTTTCGGGTTTTACTTTAAAATATTTTTCAAGCCACTCCCATTTTCCAATATAGCCCAACCAATAAGAAGAGAGACCGCCCAACCAATTTCCCAATGTAGCAACCGTAATGGAAATAATAGGATCGCCCCCGGCTGCAAGCAAACCCACCAGCAAAACATCGGAACTGAACGGAATAATCGTTGCAGCAAGAAAAGCCCCGATAAAAAGCCCTATATATCCAAAATTCAGTAACGCTTCCATTTTTTATACACTGAAATATGCAAGATACAAAAAAATTTATATCTTGTGACGCTGATTACATTCCTTACCGAAAAAGGATAAACAAATTCTAAACCCAAAAAGAATATGGAACATCTGAACGATATCATTGTGTCCATTAATGATTATATCTGGACCTATTTCCTAATCGGAGCACTAATCCTTACGGGGTGCTATTTTACGATAAAAAGCAAATTCGTACAATTTACCAATCTCAAAGAGATGTTCCGCCTGTTAGGAGAAGGAGCAACTACCAAAAAAGGACACGATACGGTATCTTCATTTCAGGCCTTTTGCATCTCCGTTGCATCAAGGGTAGGAACAGGCAACCTTGCAGGGGTTGCGACAGCAATCGCTATCGGAGGCCCCGGAGCCATATTCTGGATGTGGCTGATTGCCCTTATCGGCAGTGCATCGGCCTTTGCGGAATCCACTTTAGCGCAAATATACAAAATCAAAGGAGAAAAATCCTTTATCGGAGGGCCTGCCTATTATATGGAACGCGGATTGGGCAAACGATGGATGGGAATTATTTTTGCTGTCATCATCTCCATTACTTTCGGACTGGTATTCAACTCGGTACAATCCAATACTATCACACTGGCCTTTAACGAATCGTTCGGAACCGACCGGGCATGGCTGGGATTAGTTATCACTGCAATAACATTAGCCGTAATATTCGGAGGAGTACAACGCATTGCAAAAATATCGAGCATCATCGTACCCGTTATGGCGATTGCCTATATCTTGTTGGCTTTTGTCATCGTCGCTATCAATATTACCGAATTTCCCCGAGTAATAGCAATGATTTTCGAGAACGCTTTCGGATTTAATGAAGCTCTTGGCGGAGGTGTCGGCGCAGCGATTATGCAAGGAGTACGAAGAGGGCTTTTCTCCAACGAAGCAGGGATGGGCTCTGCCCCCAATGCCGCAGCGACGGCAACAGTTTCACACCCTATCAAACAAGGGCTTATTCAGGCATTGGGTGTATTTACCGATACGCTTGTTATATGCAGTTGTACGGCCTTTATCATTTTAGTCGCCGGAGTTCCTTTGGACGGAACGGTAAAAGGCATTCAATTAACCCAAGCCGCTTTAAACGCACATATCAGCTCGGCAGGAGGCATATTTATCGCAGTATGCATCGTTCTATTCGCTTTCAGCACCATTATCGGCAATTATTATTACGGAGAAGTAAATATACAATTCATCTCCCGGAAAAAGATATACCTGCAATTTTACCGTTTATGCGTAGGAGGCATGGTTTTCTTCGGTTCTATCGCTGGGTTGGACATCGTATGGAACCTTGCCGACATCTTCATGGCTTTTATGACAATCACTAACCTGATAGCCATTATATTACTAAGCAAAATCGTCTTCAACGCATGGAACGATTATTGTTCTCAACGCCGTAACGGGATCAAAAGCCCGATATACAAACATCCTTATATTAAAGGATTAGATTCCGATATATGGAAATAGCTACCTTTTTCAGATTATTTACAACTGTTTTTCTCAATAAAAATGAATAAAAAAATAACCATTATCGGGGGCGGCAATATGGGTAAAGCCATTGCCCAAGGATTAGTATCGTCTGGATTTTCGGAAGCACACGACATTACCATTACCCGAAGCCCCTCCAGCAATATGGAGGACCTGCAAAAAATGGGCTACAATACTTTATGCAACAATAACGAAGCCGTCAAAGATGCCAATTTTATTATTCTTGCCGTCAAGCCGTATTTATGCAAAGATATTCTTGCCGGATTTGCCAACCAGTTAAACCCCCATACCCAATCTGTAATTTCCATAGCAGCATCCATCACTTTAGACGAATTAACAGCTATTACAGGAGATTACATCACTGTTGCAAGGATTATTCCGAATACAGCTATTGAACTTTGCAAATCCATGAGTTGTATCTCGACCAATAAACCGAACAGCGAAAATTTCCAGACTATCCTTACAATGTTTTCCGGGATGGGAACCGTAGAGGTATTAGATGACAGTCTTATGAATGCTGCGACAGCCCTCGCCTCTTGCGGGACAGCCTTTTTCTTACGCATGATACGGGCAATGGAAGAAGGCGCCGTACAAACAGGAATCAAACCTAAAACAGCACAAAAAATAGCTGCACAAACAGCAAACGGGGCTGCAGCTTTATTACTGAAAGCAACGGCTTCCCATACCGAAGCTGAAATAGATAAAGTAACCACCCCTGGCGGTATTACTATCAAAGGCCTGAATGAAATGGAACGGAACGGTATGAGTTCCGCTATCATACAAGGACTAATTACCGCATACGAAACAATGCAAAAGAAAAAATAATAACC
>DVIX01000035.1 GCA_018710935.1 Candidatus Avirikenella pullistercoris
CCCTATTTCATATCGAGCCATCCGGGATGCGGACTAAAACAGATGCAGGAACTGTCGAAAAAAATGCAGGGACTCCATTTTCACCTCGAACAAGTACAGGATTTCACGCCTACCCCCATGACACTTTCTTCCGTCATGTTTTATACCGGAATCAACCCTTATACTCAGGAAAAAATATTTGTCGAACACAATCAGGAAAATAAAAAAAAGCAGAAAAACCTCTTTTTTCAAAAAGAACCTAATCCCTCTTATTTTCCAAAAAAGAAGAAACGAAAATAAAATTCTGCTCCAGCCGGCAGCCTATTCCTTTTTATACCGAATATCCGGCAAACAATGCCGAAAATATACGGGAACAGCATCAAATAGAAAATAAAATCCTATTTCCTGTTCAAACCGAAAGAAACGATAAAACGATAAAAAGAAAAATACCCGGAAAGAAAAGTTACTTCAAATTTTGTATATTTGTTTGATTCAAGAGGAAAAAAGATGGCGAAAAAAAATAATAACTTCAATAGTACCAATGAAATAGTTGCTTCTTTAAGTAAAGAAGGCGGTTATATTCCTCCTCAAAACGTAGAATTGGAAGAAGCTGTTTTAGGGGCTATTATGATTGAAAACAACGCCATTTTTTCCGTACAGGAAATCCTGAAACCGGAAGCCTTTTACAAGGAAAGCCATCAGCTCATTTTTCAAGCAGCGCTGGATTTATCGGCAAAACACGAACCGATAGACCTCTATACCGTCGGTGAAATGTTAAGGCGTAAAAACCAGCTGCAACAGGTAGGCGGCCCTCTATATCTCGCTTCCCTCACACAAAAAGTAGGTTCTGCCGCTCACATAGAGTTCCATTCTAAAATTATCGTACAAAAATTCATACAACGTGAATTGATACGTGCGTCCAGCGATATTCAAAAAAATTCTTTCGACGACTCTATCGACGTTACCGATTTAATCGATTATGCCGAAGGCGAGATATTCAAAGTATCCGAAGGATATATCAAACGCGACGTACAGAAATCATACGACGTTATCAGAAAAGCACTGAAATTAATCGAAGAAGCGAAAGATAAACCGGACGGATTGAGCGGCGTTCCTTCCGGATTCAATGACTTGGATCAAATTACTTTAGGTTGGCAGCCCTCCGATTTAATCATTATCGCCGCCCGCCCCGCTATGGGAAAAACGGCATTCGTGCTTTCTTTAGCCCGCAATATATCCGTCGATTTTAACAGGGGAGTCGCTTTTTTCTCGTTAGAAATGAGTGCAGAACAATTAATAACCCGTTTAATCGTATCGGAATCGGGATTCGATTCCCGTACCATAAAAAGCGGGAAACTCAATTCAGAACAATGGGCTCATTTGGAAAAATCCATTGTCCCTTTACAAAACGCGCCGTTATACATCGACGATACGCCGGCACTTTCTATCTTCGAATTCCGATCTAAAGCCCGAAGACTGAAAGTGCAATACGATATACAACTGATTATCATCGACTATTTGCAGCTTATGACAGGCCCCAATGAAACCAAAGGAAATCGGGAACAGGAAGTTTCCGCCATATCGAGGTCTTTGAAAGCCATTGCAAAAGAGCTGAATATTCCGATTATCGCCTTATCGCAATTAAACCGTTCGGTAGAAACGCGCGGAGGCAATAAACGTCCGCAACTGTCCGACCTTCGGGAATCGGGAGCTATCGAACAAGATGCAGATATAGTGGCTTTTATCCACCGCCCGGAATATTACGGATTAACGCATGATGAATCGGGAATCCCTATCGTTCCGGGAACAGCGGAAATCATTATAGCAAAACACCGTAACGGCGCAACCGATATTATCAACCTAAAATTCAGGGCAGAACAAGCAAGATTCACCAATTTCGACGAAATTCCCGATATGGAAGGAATTACCGGCGGACAATATAAAGATTTCGACAGCGACTCGTTTGCTTCTAACAGCCTTTCATCGGCTTCTTTCAATTTAGGAGGAACTTTTGAGAATAATAATGACAATCCTCCTTTCTAAAAACAATCGACCCATGGACACTCCTGTTATAGAACTTTCCAATGCAGCTATTCATGCCACCCCGTCGCGCGGACGAAGAAGACGCAATATAGGCGAAGCAATACTTTCCGGAATAAATATGGAAGTATATCCGGGCGAATTGGTTTATCTGATCGGAAAAGTCGGGAGCGGAAAAAGTACTCTTTTGAAAGCATTATATGGGGAAATCCCCATTTCATACGGTTCCGGACGCATAGCCGGTTTCGATTTAACAGACTTAAGAAAAAGGGAAATTCCATTTCTCCGCCGCCAATTAGGAATGGTTTTTCAGGATTTTCAACTTCTTGCAGACCGGAATGTTTATGAAAACATGCGGTTCGTTCTGAAAGCAACCGGCTGGAAAAATGAAACAGCCATACGGGTACGAATCGATGAAATTCTGTCGCTCGTAAACCTGAACAATAAAGTATATGCAATGCCTTACCAACTATCAGGCGGAGAGCAACAACGGCTTGCTGTAGGACGGGCATTTCTCAATCATCCTGATATTATTCTGGCAGACGAACCGACCGGCAATTTAGACCCGGAAACATCGGAAGATATCATGTCGCTTTTCATCGACATTATCCATATGGGATGCAGTGTCTTGCTAGCAACACACAATATTTCACTGATTGAAAATTTCCCTTCCCGGACACTCCGTTTCCTAAACGGTTGCGTAGAGGAAATCGATTGTATTTCTATTCTCGGGTTAGAGAATCGGAACGAATCTAATTATTGGCAACAATAACCAGATTATCAATTATTTATATTCAATATATTTTTATAGCAAAAAGGGATAAAACCCTTTTAAAATCAATATTTTTTTCGTAAATTTGCGTCACAAAACGACCGAAAACAGTCATTTTCATCCATTTTTCTAAAAAACGGAATAAACCAAAAAAAGTATAAAATGAATACTGACACAGAAAAGAACCTTAATCAAACACAGGAAGAATACTCGGCAAGCAGTATCCAAGTATTGGAAGGTTTGGAAGCGGTAAGGAAACGCCCTGCCATGTATATCGGAGACATAGGGATTAAAGGTTTGCACCATCTTGTGTATGAAGTTGTCGATAATTCCATAGACGAAGCACTTGCAGGATATTGTTCCCATATTGAAGTCACAATAAATGAAGATAATTCTATCAGTGTAACTGACGACGGACGCGGTATTCCTACCGACTATCACCCCAAAGAGAAAAAATCGGCTTTGGAAGTCGTATTGACCGTTTTGCACGCCGGAGGTAAATTCGACAAGGATTCTTACAAAGTATCCGGCGGTTTACACGGAGTAGGCGTTTCCTGCGTGAACGCCCTTTCGGACTTATTGATAGCCGAAGTAAAACGAAACGGGAAAATATACCGCCAAAGTTACAGTCGAGGAGCAGCGACCTCAGAAGTGGAAATATTAGGCGAAACCAATGAAACCGGTACGACCATCACTTTCAAACCGGACAAAACGATATTCACCGTTACCGAATACAATTTTGAAATACTCTCCTCTCGTTTACGCGAATTATCTTACCTGAACAAAGGAATTCGTTTAAGTATTACCGATAAAAGAGAGAAAGACGACGAAGGAAATTTCCATACCGAGTCTTATTATTCTCAGGACGGGCTGAAAGAGTTCGTTTCTTTCCTGGATGCCAACCGGGAAAAACTTATCGACGATATTATTTATATCGAAACGGAAAAAGACGGCGTTCCGGTAGAAGTAGCCATGCAATACAATACCAGCTACACGGAAAACGTACATTCTTATGTGAATAACATCAATACCATAGAAGGCGGTACCCACCTTACAGGTTTCCGCCGTGCTCTTACCCGCACATTAAAAAAATATGCAGAAGAGAGCGGACAATTGGCAAAATTAAAATTTGAAATCAATGGCGACGACTTCCGAGAAGGACTTACCGCCGTCATTTCGGTCAAAGTTGCAGAACCCCAGTTCGAAGGACAGACCAAAACCAAACTGGGAAACAGCGAAGTAGCCGGTGCCGTTGACCAGGCTATTGCAACAGCTCTGTCCAACTATCTGGAAGAAAATCCTAAAGATGCCAAACAGATTGTCCAAAAAGTAATTTTAGCTGCTACGGCACGAAATGCAGCCCGTAAAGCGAGAGAATTGGTACAACGGAAAACTGTCCTTTCCGGGTCAGGGCTTCCAGGCAAATTGGCCGACTGCTCTTCCCGTGATAGGGAAAAAACCGAAATATATCTGGTCGAAGGGGATTCCGCAGGAGGTACCGCCAAACAAGGACGTGACAGAATGTTCCAGGCAATTCTGCCCTTGAGAGGAAAAATCCTGAACGTGGAAAAAGCAATGGAACACCGTGCCTTAGACAGCGAAGAAATCAAAAATATATATACCGCTTTAGGCGTAACCATTGGTACGGAAGAGGACAGCAAAGCCGCCAATCTGGAAAAATTGCGTTATGGCAAAATTATTATCATGACCGATGCCGATGTGGATGGCAGCCACATCGCTACGTTGATTATGACTTTCTTCTTCCGCTATATGATAGATATTATCAAAAACGGGCACCTTTATATCGCTACCCCTCCACTCTACCTTGTAAAGAAAGGGAAAACAGAACGTTATTGCTGGAGCGAAGAAGAACGGCAAAACGCTATCGAAGAAATGGGAGCAAAAGGCCTTCACATACAACGTTATAAAGGTCTTGGGGAAATGAATGCAGAGCAACTATGGAGTACCACCATGAGTCCTGAATCCCGTATATTGCGCCAAGTAACCATTGAAAGCGCTGCTGAAGCAGACCGCATTTTCTCGATGTTGATGGGAGATGATGTCCCACCTCGCCGCGAATTTATCGAAAGGCATGCTAAATACGCGAAGATAGACGCCTAGTCGTGTTTTTAAAAACTAAATAAAATATTATAAAATGGCCGAGAGTATATATATTCCCTCTGGCGCATCTAAAGCAGATATTTATGAGGCATTGATTCCTCAGATATCTGCTTTGATTGCATCTGAAACAGACCGAACGGCAGCATTAGCTAATGTTACAGCCGTATTGAAAGAAGTTTTGGGATTTTTTTGGGTAGGTTTTTACATAATCAAACAAAACGAATTAGTCTTAGGCCCTTTTCAGGGAAGTTTAGCTTGCACCCGCATCGCTTACGGGAAAGGAGTCTGCGGAACAGCATGGCAAACCGCATCCGTCCAACTCGTCGCAGATGTAAATGCCTTTCCCGGACATATTGCATGCAGTTCTTTATCCAAATCGGAAATTGTAATTCCAATACAGAAAAAAGGCAAAATATTTGCCGTATTGGACATAGACAGCGACAAAACTGCCGATTTCGACCAAACAGATAACCTTTATCTCAGTAAAATAGGCGAATTGATCGCACAATATTGTTTTTAAAAATATATTCTATGAAATATACCTGTTTATTATCGTTATTTTTTATACTTTTTGCCTGTACACAACACAAACAAAACAACCGCATTATTTCCGTTTCTATTGAACCGCTACGTTATTTCACAGAACAGATCGGAGGAACCGACTTCTCCATTCAAGTAGTAGTACCACCGGGTGCAAGCCCCGAAACATACGAACCTACCCCATCAATAATGAAAACCGTATCGGAGTCGGCCTCTTTTATCTCCATAGGATTACTGGAAACCGAACTTAACATAATTAATAATTTAAGAACCGACGAAAATATAAATCTTATAGAACTATATAAAAATGTCGATTTAATCGAAGGAAACCCACATCACCATCACGGAAATCTTCACAAATCGGACGAACATTCCGCTCAAAACGGATATGATCCACATATCTGGCTTTCGACCAAAGAAGCCCTGCAAATTTCTTCCGTCATACGGGATGAACTATGCAGGCTAAACCCGGATTCCTGCAGCAAATACCAACAAAATTTCAATCACCTGGCCAATGAAATAAAGATATTGGATAAATACATTCATCAACATTTAGACTCGGCCGATAATCGTACTTTCATCATATACCACCCCGCTTTAGCTTATTTTTGCCGAGAATACGGTTTTAATCAAATAGCAGTAGAGTCAGAAGGAAAAGAGCCGTCAGCGAATAGCTTAAAAGAAATCGTTTCTTTAGCTCGAAAAGAAGGAATCAAAACAATTTTTTACCAATCGCAATTCAGCGACGCAACTGTAAAAGCATTGGCAAAAGAAATTGCCGGCACTACGGAACAACTAGATCCGTTAGCCTATAACTGGCTAAACAATATGTATCTCATAACCGATCTGTTATCGAATAAAAAAGAATAAAAATTCCTATACACCGAATTATGGAAAATCATGAATTAGTCAGGATAGAGAACGTTTCTACAGGATATGAAAACAAAGTTATTTTAAATGATATCAGTTTGACTATCCATAAAAATGACTTTATCGGTGTAATAGGCCCCAACGGAGGGGGAAAAACCACATTGATAAGGCTCATTTTAAAACAAATAGAGCCATTTTCCGGAACAATCGGATACAAGGAAGGACTTGAAAAAAAAATAGGTTATTTGCCCCAGATAAATAACGTCGATAAAGATTTTCCAATCAGTGTAGAAGAAGTTATCCTTTCAGGCCTTCAATCTTCAAAAGGTTTATTCGGAAAATACGGACATAAAGAAAAGGAAAAAGTTTACCGAATCATGCAGGAATGCGGTATCGAACACATCGCCCGAAAAAGTATCGGTGAAATATCCGGAGGACAGTTACAACGTACTTTTCTGTCACGTGCCCTTATTTCCGAACCGGAACTATTAATATTGGACGAACCGAATACCTATGTAGATAACAAATTCGAAAAAGAATTGTATGAACTATTAAAATCGCTGAATAAAGATATGGCTATTTTAATGGTTACCCACGATTTAGGTACGATCAGCTCTTATGTAAAAAGTATTGCCTGTGTTAACCGTTCACTATATTACCACGAATCGAACATTATTTCCCAAGAACAATTAAACAGTTATGATTGTCCGATCTTACTGGTTACCCATGGTGAAGTTCCACACACTGTATTGAATCATCATAAAACATAATTATTACAAATGTAAATCAATATTAATTACATTTATATCAACCATTTTCTTCTTTGTATTCACAAAAATAAAATGCATTGATTTTCATCAATATACAGCTATTATTCGGGATTATAATCTTTAAACTCTCTATTTTTATATAAAATAATTATTTTTTCGATTATTTTGTTATTCACATTTGTAATTTTAATTTCCTGATTATTTTGTTTTGTATCTTCAACCGAAAAATTATCGATATTTGATTGTTCGGATAACACCTTTTTTTTACTGCGTTCAGAAACGGATAACGATGTATCATCAAAAAATAAAGGTAAAGTATTTGTCATTATTTGGGGCGTTTCTTCTTCTTGTAAAACACCATTATTTCCCTCCTCCTTCTTTTCCTCATTCTCCCTGTACATCCCTCCCCTTCCTAAAATCAACCAATCAGGGCTAATTTCAGGAAACCGCTCCAACAATTTTTCTATAAAATCAAAACTGGGCTTATTTCTGCCCGATAATATATGAGATATACTGGAAGGCTGCACTTCCATAATTTCTGCAAATTTTAATGAAGTATAGCCTTTTTTCTTCAATAATTCCTGTAATCTTTCTTTCATATCGATATATTTTAAAGCTTATACAAATATATAAAAGCCTTTTTAGAATTACAAATAGTCAACATTACATTTGTAACCACTATTTTTCACACATTAATATGCATTTAAATACATGTATTAGATAAATGTAACAATAATATGATAATCAATATATTATTTATTTATAAATATAGCATATTAGTAAATATTATATAAAAACAGTCATATATCGAATTATCATTTAAACATATTATACAGATATAATAATTTATTATACTAATTATCAATATATTATATTGATAAAATATATTATTTCATCTTATTTGATTATGACAAAAACAGTATTTGTTTACAAATGTAAATCAATTGTAAGCATAACATGTGTGAATTTTATTATAAAATAACAAAAAATAAAAAGGGATTCCTGATGGAATCCCCTACCCTTAACAAAGAAACTTTTATAATTGAATTCTTTTTTGAATATCGATAAATTCTTCCGGTGTCAATTCTAATTTCTTATTGGAAAAATTCATATCCTTTTCACTGTTCATCGGAATCAAATGAATATGTGCATGAGGAACTTCCAACCCCATTACGGTCATACCTACTTTTTTACATTCGATAGACTCTCCGATTTTTTTAGCTACTTTCTTTGCAAACAAAACCAGTCCGGCTAATTCTTCATCGGTTAAATCAAAGACATAATCAACTTCTCTTTTAGGAATTACCAACGTATGCCCTTTAACCAAAGGATTTATATCTAAAAAAGCATAGTAGTATTCATCCTCTGCCACCTTGTAGCTCGGAATCTCTCCTTTAACTATCCGTGAAAAAATAGATGCCATGATTAAAACAATTTAATTATGTTAAATAATATTCAAGACCTTATCAATGATATTTTGGATTTATGATCTCAGAATAAATAATGGCTTTTCTCAAAGAAAAATCTTTCATTATCTCCTCATTATTTCCTTCCTGCACAATATCGTTATCATAATCATATTCTGCAATAATATCCCCTATTTCATCAGTTTCCGTGGGAACAACCTCTACTGGCCGATACAATGCTGCAGATGCCGGCAAAAATACATTTTCTCTTTCATACTGCTTATCCGCTGTATTCGGCAGCCTATTCTCATGAACATAAATTCGACGCTCTTCGTCCCTTTCTTCCTCATCCGTTTCTCCGTCCATATTTAAGACGATATTTCCAGAATCTTCTTCCGGCTGTTCTTCCTTATCCTCCCCACTATTATTCCCGCCCAAATCATTCCAGCGTTTCATCATTCTATTACTATACATAATAATAGCTGCCACTATAAGAAATAAGATAAACTGTGTCATAACGATTCTTTAAGAAACTGAACTGAAATTAGAATTATTGGCATTATCAGGGTCGGATTCTACTCTCTTTACCGATTCTACACCTTTAATATTACCCACTTTAGAAATAATCGTATGAAGGTCTTGCCTATTCTTTACATATAAAGAAATATACCCTTCAAAAATACCGTCATGGCTTTCAATATACAATTTTCGAATATTGACGTTCAGTTGAGCCGTCAATGTTTGTGACAAATCCAGAAGAATTCCTATTCTGTCTATTCCTCTTATTTCTACGATAGAAAGATAAGACATTATTTTTTCAGACCCCCATTTAGTCGGGACGATGGTATCTCCCCGTTGAGAAGCCTGTTTTATCGCTATTTCACAACTTTTTTTGTGTACGGTAACGACTCCGTGTTCATCCTTAAAACCGACGACTTCATCACCCGGAATAGGATTGCAACACTCTGCTATTTTATAGGATTGGTTGTTACTGGTAGTAGTCGTAGAAGCATTATTCTTATTATTCCCACCGAAAAGTTTCAACGGATTAAAAAATTGCAAATTCCAATATTTTACCAATTTATTTGCCGTATTCTCATGCAATATCTTATCTAAATTATCCAGATTGATAATACCTGCTCCTAATTGGCTATAAAACTCATCTTTATTCGCACATTTATAGGCAGGCAACAGTTTCCGGAATACCCTTGCCTCCGGCATAACTCCCCGTTCTTTTAAAGCATTCTCGAATATCTCCATTCCATGCTTAAGATTATTCTCCCGCTCTTTTTTCAGAAAAGATTTAATAGCCTGTTTAGCTTTAGCCGTAATTACATGATTCAACCACTCGACTTTCGGCTTTGCCGTATTGGAAGTGATGATCTCTATTTGGTCACCACTGGTTATTTCCGTAAAAAGCGACTCTATTTTGTGGTTAACTTTCGCCCCTATCGCTTTATTTCCCAGATTCGTATGTATTTCATATGCAAAATCGAGGACGATCGCCCCTTTAGGCAATGTCCTCGTATCTCCTTTCGGCGTAAACACAATAACTTCGGAAGAATAGAGATTCAACTTAAATTCATCCAAAAATTCAAGCGCATTTTCGGTAGAGCTATTCAACGCATCACGGACCTCTTTTATCCATTTATCCAACTCTCCCTCTTTGCTCTCAATCATCTTTTCCTTATACTTCCAATGCGCAGCAAATCCTTTTTCCGCGATTTCATCCATCCGTTCCGACCGAATCTGCACTTCCACCCAAACACCGTCCGGCCCCATAACCGTACAATGCAACGCCTCATATCCGTTCGCTTTCGGAATACTTACCCAATCCCTGATTCGGTCGGGTTTCGGTTTATAAATATCCGTAATAAGCGAATAAATATGCCAACATTGCGCTTTTTCAGGAATTACCGCAGCCGGTTTAAAAACAATACGGACAGCAAACAAATCGTATATCTCATCAATCGTCACCTGCTTTCTCTGCATCTTTTTCCATATCGAATAAACCGATTTAACCCGTCCTGTTATCTCATATTCAATACCGTTTTGGTTTAATCTTTCTATTATCGGAGCATTGAATTTATCGATAAACATAGACCGGGAAGATTCCGTTTCCGATAATTTTGCCGTTATCTGATTATATTCTGCAGGGAAACTGTATTTCAGGCTCAAATCTTCCAACTCCGTCTTTATCTTATATAAGCCCAAACGATGTGCTAACGGAGCGAACAAATATATCGTTTCACTGACTATTTTAACCTGTTTATGCTGGGGCATAGATGCCAACGTACGCATATTGTGCAATCGGTCTGCCAATTTGATGATAATAACCCGGACATCATCCGACAGAGTCAACAACATTTTTTTAAAATTCTCTGCCTGCTCCGAATTATCTTTTGCCAACTCTCCCGCCTTTTTCATTTTCGTAAGGCCATCCACCATACTCGCAATCTTATCCCCAAAACGGAGCCTGATATCTTCGACAGTATAATCCGTATCCTCTACTACATCATGTAATAAAGCGGATACTACCGATTTTACCCCCAACCCTATTTCATTGACCACAATTTTCGCTACAGCAATAGGATGCAATATATAAGGGTCACCCGACTTACGCCTTATCCCTCTATGGGCAGCATTTGCAAAATTAAATGCCTCCACTATCATATCTTTATCCGCCTGCGTTTTGCAAATTGATTTACACGCTGTCAGTAAATCTTCGAAATGCTCATTTATAAGAATATCATCTTTTTCTGTAAACATAAGCCCTTATAGGATAAATATATTCTCAAATTTACAAAAAAATCCGCTATATACAAGGGAAGAAACACAACTTAATAATATTTATTCTCTTGCCGGATCTGAGCTATTTTCCCTTCATTTCTTAAAAACATTTCAAAAGAAAAGAGCTTTCGCCGAAAACGAAAGCTCTTTTCAAATCAACTCATATTGATTATACCCCCTGACGTATCACCTCTATCGCTCGTTCTAATTGGTTATCAATATTCCTCGATAACTGTTCGAAATCCGGATGCACTTCCACGTCTGGAGTAAATCCTTCTCCTTCATAAATATCGTTCGGGTATTTAGCTATACACGAACTCATATACACCTTGAACAATGAACCGCTAAAATTCCCGGCAACGGCACTACCACCGACCAACTGTCCCGTTCCTCCTGCCGTCCTTTCTCCTATCAATCTGCCATTCGGTAAAAACTTAGCCAAAGAAGAGGAAACTTCACTCATACTGACCGAATACATATCTGCCAAGACAACAATAGGAATATTATCGAATGAACGTATATTATTTTCGGGGAAAACATAATACGGTATCCATGTCGAAAAATCCAACCGTCCCAATCCATCCTTCGTGCGAGCATAAGCAAACAACATCCGTTCGCTCACCAATGGACCGAAAAGCAACTGTAAATCAGCCGTATAACCTCCTCCATTATTTCGTACATCTATGATAACTCCTTTTATATCCGGTTGGGTATTCAATAAAGTCTGATAATGTTCCGTAATAGGAATAATTCCTTCAGCCCATTCATTTCCCGTAAAAACATAATCATTCAAATCGAAACCGCTCAAATGATAATACACAATATTCCCATCTAACATACAGGAATACCATAAGCCATTCACGGACACCCCATCTTCTTGCATTACCAGATACCCCTTACTCTCCGTTATTCGTCCCCCCGTTTTATAAGTATCATGTAATTCCTTAAATTTCGTTTGGGTTATCGCTTCATGATAATCCGGACGCTGTTTTATTCTATATGAATTAGGAGTGACTCCCCATGTCCCGCCTTCAAAATCCATTGTCAAAGCATAATGCTGATCGATAAGAGGAGTTACAATCTGTTCGAAATATTCTTTCGCTTTTCGAGAAGCCGCGTTATCTTCGATATATTCCTCCCCATTATGCATGACCGTTTCAATAACACCTAAATCGCAGAACAAAGGGCTGTATTTATCATAAACCTCGTCCCAATCCGTTTTCTCCAAATCCCACATCGCATAATTTTTATTCATCCCATCCCAATAATGTTCAAAAAGAGCTTCCCACGTATCTTCCGGATAATAAGCTTTACTATCCGAACGATTCACAAAATCGGAATCATTATCACGGCAAGAACCCGCCGTAACACACAAAACCACTGCCAATAAATATTTACAATAATATAAATACTTCATAAGATCCTTACATTAATACAAATTAAACATACAGCCTATCTGAAAAGCAATAGTGCTGTTATAACGGGGCACCCTACCATACTGATATTTTTTCTGCATATCCGTAAGCCCATGATAATATCTGCCTTCGACAAAAAATTGTATTTTAGGAGTCGCCTGATATTGTACTCCAACTCCCCCTGTCAGTCCTGCCTCAAACCGATTATCCCGTCCTGAATTAAAAGGCATTTTTTCATCGAAATAATAAATATCATTATCCTTCGATTCGGGAAAGACTCCACTTAATGCATGAATTCCCGACACTCGGCTCGAAAGCCAATATCCCATATATCCCCCCGCACTGAGAAAACCTCTCACCTTATATCCGCCAAAAGAAAAACGGGCAAAAAGAGGTAACTGTAAATAATGGTTATGCGTATCGGTAGATAACAATCCGTTAAAAGAAGAACGCTGTTTCTTATAATTTTTCTGAACATACGATACATCGGCCTGCACATCCAACCAATCGAAAAAAGAGTACCGGACCGGCACTCCGACTGTAAATCCGCCTAACGGCTTATATTTATAGTCATACATATATCCGGAAGAAATATCCAAATAACTATGCGTATACCCTGCTTGCACCCCCATACTCCATTGTGCGGAAGCGACAACTCCCGACATCAGGAAAAATCCTGATAGGCACAATTTCAAAATAATTCCTTTTTTCTTCATTCAATTATTATTTAGCAATCCGATTCATGTTACAAACACGGATTAGTTAAAAAAGCATAAACTCTTTGCAAAGGAAAGGAAAATAAAAAATCTGCACAACTAATAAAGCCGTACAGATTTCATCTTTATAAAATCTTTCTATTGGAACAAACGAAATATATCGTTTCCCAATGCCAAAACCATCAACGCCAATAGCAGAAACATTCCTATTGTTTGCGCTATTTCCATAAACCGGTCGCTCGGTTTGCGCCTTGTAATAACCTCATATAAAAGGAATACTACATGCCCTCCATCCAATGCAGGAATCGGAAGTATATTCATTACTGCCAACATTACCGAAAATAATGCCGTTATATTCCAGAAATGCAACCAATTCCATGTGGAAGGGAAAAAATTCCCCATAGCAACAACGCTTCCTACCGATTTATACGCTTCTGTTTCCGGAGTAAAAATCATTTTCAGCTGTTTCACATAACTGCTCATCTGTTCTCCGGCTCGATGCATCCCGGCAGGAATCGCTTCCCAAAAAGAATATTTTTTTTCCGTAATCTTATAGTCATAATAACGATAAGCAGACAAAACTCCGATGATCGCAGAATCCGGAACAATAACATGTCGTACCTTAGTTATCGTCATATTCGCCGAATCACGTAATAAAGTAAGCTCTACCGTATCGCCTGCATGTTCTTTAAAAGCAGCCGTATACTGATCCCTATACTTCATCGGAACCCCATTGAAGGCAATTAAAGAATCTCCCTTCACTATTCCTCCCAAGTGCGCCGCCGAACCATTAACGACCGAATCCACCACAAACGGCATTCTCAAATCCAATATCCAAGCTCCCTTTTCCAGCATACGGGGAATAAACTTTTTATCGACTTTAATTTTAATTTTCTCCCCTTCACGCTCCACTTCCACATAATCCACATCATCGATAATCATCGAATAAGGAATCTGACTATAACTCTCATTATCATAACTTACTCCGTCAATATTGAGCACTTTATCCCCGTCACGGAATCCCATTTCATGCGCCAACTCACTGAAAACATAACCGTCTTTCACATCCTTATTCGCAATATAACTTTCTCCGTATGTATAACTCAATCCCACATATATAATAAATGCGGTAAGAATATTCATCAAAACGCCTCCGACCATAATCAAAAGGCGCTGCCAGGCCGGTTTACTCCGGAATTCATATGGTTTGGGCGGCTGTTTCATCTGTTCTTTATCCATCGACTCATCGATCATCCCGGCAATTTTCACATAACCGCCGAAAGGAATCCATCCCATTCCGTATTCCGTTTCTCCTATCCTGAACTTAAACAAAGAAAACCACGGATTAAAGAAAAGATAAAATTTTTCTACCCTCGTTTTAAATATTTTAGCAAAAATAAAATGTCCAAATTCATGAACAATGACCAACAATGAAAGGCACACGATTAATTGTGCCACTTTAATCAATACATCCATTCAACTAATTTTGTTTTAATTCCAACCGGCATATAAAATACGTCTTTGTGAGAATTTCAACATCTTCAAAGCCTCCCCTTATGGCAAAATATTTACCATTTTAGATGCACATTTACGTGTTTCATCATCACAATTTCTATAATCTTCTAAAGAAGGCGAAGATATAAAATCTATTTCTTTCAAACAACCCTCGATAATACGGGGAATATCCATAAAACCGATAAGATTTTGCAGAAAAGCAGCAACCGCCACTTCATTCGCCGCATTTACGACACACGGGGCATTTCCTCCCTTTTCCATAGCTGCATACGCCAATGCCAGACACGGAAACCGGGAAACATCCGGCTCATAAAATTCGAATGTCGTCCCATTCCCGAACCGATATTTATTCTGCATCGGATACCGTTCCGGAAACGTAAGGGCGTACTGTATCGGCAATTTCATATCGGGAACTCCCAACTGCGCTTTGATTGCTCCGTCCACAAACTGTACCATCGAATGAATTACAGACGAAGGATGTATAACCACTTCTATCTGAGAAGGCTTCAAACCGAATAACCATTTCGCCTCAATCACCTCGAATCCTTTATTCATCAATGTTGCCGAATCGATAGTTACTTTATTGCCCATTACCCAATTCGGATGCCGTAAAGCCTCTCCACTGGTTACTTTATATAAATCTTCTGCCGAAGTATGCAGGAAAGGTCCTCCCGATGCTGTCAATATAATTTTATCTATTTCACTCCGCTCTCCTACCAAACACTGAAAAATAGCGGAATGTTCCGAATCCACCGGTATAATCGGAGCGGAATATTGTTCGGATAAGGCGATTACCGTTTCTCCGGCAACCACCAATGTTTCTTTATTGGCTAGAGCAATTTTTTTACGGTGTTTTATAGCATTGACAGTAGGGAAAAGCCCGGAATAACCGACCAATGCCGTAACGACCGTATCGACTTCCGAAGAAGCAACCACCTGCTCAATAGCATCGGCTCCGGCATATACTTTTATATAAGTATCCCGTAATGCTTCTTTCAATTTAGAATAATGTTCCTTATTCGCAATTACAACACTATCAGGATTATATTCACGTGCTTGTGCAGCCAACATTTCCCAATTATTATTCGCTGTAAGGGTATTCACCTCCAACATATCTCCGTACCGGGAAACGATTTCCAATGTCTGCCGGCCTATCGAACCGGTAGAACCCAAAACGGCTAACCGCTGCCTCTCCATAACCTTTCTTAATTAAAACAACATATAATTTTCCGGATCTACAACCGTTCCGCTATCCCATAACTCGAAATAAAACGGGACTTTCTTTTCACTATCCGCCGTTTCTTCATCATCGGAAGCAGTTCCTCCTACATATCCTATCACTTCCCCCGCCTTCACTCTATCGCCTTCCTGTTTAATAATCTGCGACATCTGTTTATAAGTGGATATCATGTTGCCCCCATGTTGCAACTGTAAGACATAACCATCAGTAGGGGTCCATGTATTCAAAACCACCACTCCGTCCGTAACGGCCATCACAGGCTGCATCGAAGGAACAGATACCGTAATACCGCGTATTCCCGATGCCAAATCGAATCGTTCTATTACAACTCCTTTAACAGGTACATATAATTCAAAGGAACGGATAGATTCCCCTTTCCTTTCCTGAACAGCCGCATTTCTGATCACTTCCGCCCGGAATATCGAATCTTCTTTCGTGCGAGGCAATATATCGTTCTGGCTTTTCGCTAATGTATCCGCAGTTGCTGAAGCAGTAACAGACATCGGAGCTTTACCATCCATAATACGGGATATATTACCCTCATACACCTCCCATTGCCGTATTTCTCTTTCCAAAGAATCCAACCGCATAACGTTTTCTATCAATATTTCCCTCGATTTATTTCCCGGATAACCAGGTATCAAATCCAAAATAGGCGTATAAGCCACCACAAGCATTACTACCAAAAAAAGAATTATGATTAAAGCCAAAAAAAACATCAGCACATTCATCGGAGATATAAACATATACCATAATTCAGTATCGGTATGAGGATTACGAAAACTAAGCCGATGTTTCGCCCTGAAATTTATTATGATATGTTTGGTTATATTAAGTAACTTCATTCCCCGTTTTGGATTTAATTTTTTTACTATTTCTTCTGCAAAGATATAGAAAATAACTATATTTGCCTTACAAAGAAACGGTTTAAATTCTGTGGTATTATATACTACGACAAATAAAACAGTAAAAAAACAGTACCAACAATATGCAACCAACACTACTAATTCTTGCTGCCGGCATGGGGTCCCGGTACGGTTCTTTAAAACAAATGGACGGAATTGGCCCCAATAAAGAAGCAATACTCGATTATTCCGTATATGATGCAATAAGAGCCGGTTTCAGCAAAGTAGTTTTCGTCATACGCCATAATTTCGCAGATGAATTCAAAGCGGTTTTTTCTCCGGAACGTTTTAACCATAAAATAGCCGTCGAATACGTTTATCAGGAATTGGATTCTCTTCCTGACGGATATTCTGTTCCGGAAGGGAGGGAAAAACCGTGGGGAACCAATCATGCCCTTATGATGGGAGCACAGACAATCAATACACCGTTCGCAGTAATCAATGCCGATGATTTTTACGGAGCAGAAGCCTATCAAGTCATGGCAGATTATCTGAACTCCCTGCACCATTCCAAAAACAGCTATTGCATGGTAGGATACCTTCTTAAAAATACGTTATCCGATTTTGGTTCCGTATCCCGCGGAATATGTACGACCGATGCCAATGGCAACCTTGTTTCAATGGTAGAACGCACTAAAATCGAAAGGGAAGGAAACGAAGTCATTTACACCGACGAAGAAGGCCATTCTCATCCAATCGATGAAAATTCAGTTGTTTCCATGAATTTATTCGGTTTTACTCCCGATTATTTCGAATACTCGCAGAATCATTTCGTTAAATTTTTAGATCAAAATCAGGGAAACCTCAAAGCAGAATTTTTTATCCCGATGATGGTAAACCATGTTATCAACGAGGGAATCGCCACAATGAAAGTACTGTCGAGCAACGCAAAATGGTTTGGAGTAACTTACAAAGAAGACCGTCCTTCTGTTGTAGAAAAAATCAATGCATTGATCGCCGAAGGAAAATATCCTGCCGATTTATGGAGTAAATAGCTCACGCAAAGACAGTTTCAATTAAACTACGAATAATGAATATAGATCAACATATTTTAGGTTTTTCTCCGGCAGGAGAAGCGGTTATCCTGTATGAAATGACAAACGGTTCCGGAGCACGGATACGAGTGATCAATACCGGAGCCGCTCTCGTATCGGTAGAGGTTCCCGATAAAACAGGAAAATTACTCGACGTCGTACTGGGTTACCAAATGTTCGACACTTATATCAACGACTCGGCGAGCATGGGCAAAAGTATCGGCAGATATGCCAACCGAATTGCCAAAGGCAAATTTTCCCTAAACGGAGAAACCTACCAACTCGCAGTGAATAACGGAGTAAATCATCTTCACGGAGGTCCGTCAGGCTTCCAGTCCAAAATATGGACATCGCGCGTAGAAACCGACCGTGTCGTATTTTCTTATATAAGTCCCAACGGCGAAGAAGGATACCCCGGAGAACTGGGTGTAGAAGCCGTATATGACTGGAGCGACGACAATGAACTGGAAATCAGTTATTATGCTAAAGGCGACAGCGATACAATCGTTAACCTGACAAACCACGCCTATTTCAACCTGAATGGCGACGGGAACGGGGATATTCTGTCCCATAGCCTGCTCCTCAACGCCTCCCATTACTTGCCATGCGACAACACTCAAATACCGACCGGAACTATCGCTCCGGTTCAAAATACTCCCATGGATTTTACCTCTGCCAAAACAGTCGGGAAAGATATAAACGCAGATTTCGAACAACTGAAAATAGGCAACGGTTATGACCATTGTTGGACCATAGACGGTTGGGAAAAAGGGAAAATATGTCCCGTAGGTGAATTGCAAGGCGACCGAAGCGGAATAGTTATGTCTATCCTATCCTCCCAACCGGGAGTACAAATCTATACGGGTAACTCACTGCAAGGCAACGGTCCTTCCAAAACAGGGAAAATTTATGAGAACCGGGACGGAATCGCTATCGAATGCCAGAACTTTCCGGACTCTCCAAACAAAAAGAATTTTCCTTCTCCCGTTCTTATGAAAGACGAAATATACGAAGAACATATTATTTATAAATTTTCCGTACAGAAAGACTGAAAACCGATTATTGAAATTTATTTATAAAATACATAAACTCAAAAAATCAATAAAAAGTTTAAAAATGACAAAAACTCAAACACAGAACTACACAGGGCCATTTATCACAATGGTTTTCCTGTTCTTTATCATCGGTTTCCTTACCGTTGTAAATCAACAGTTCCAGAGTCCGTTGCAACACACTCTGTTGGAAAAAGCGGGAGCATTGAAGAATACCCTTGCTACAATGATTACTTTTTCATGGTTTCTTGCCTATCCGCTTACAGGAGGCATAGGTGCTAAATGGGTCAGCAAATTCGGATATAAAGGCACACTGAGCCGCGCCCTTTTAGTGATGATTGCCGGATTAGGCGTATTCGAAATATCCGTATTGCTTGCGGACTATGCTCCGAATGCAGGTATCGCCATTCAGGGGATAGAAGTTCCTTTCGCTTATTTTATTTTCTTAGTAGGTTCATACGTAGTAGGTTCTGCCGTAACGATTATGCAGGTTGTAGTAAACCCATACCTGATCGCTTGTAATGTGAAAGGAACCAGCGATATTCAACGCCAGAATATCGGAGGTTCGGCTAACTCGATTGGTACGACCATCGCTCCGTATTTCGTTGCCGGGATCATTTTCGGAAACGTAGCATCGGAAGATATTCATATCGGACAGTTGATATGGCCTTTTATCGGTCTTATGGCCACTATCGCTATCATTACTTTCATTATCGGCAAATTATCCCTTCCGAATATTGAAGGAACTACCAATGAAGCGAACGAAAAACTTGAACGCAGTATTTGGTCTTTCAGACACCTTGCATTGGGAGTGATCGCTTTGTTCTTCTATGTAGGCGTTGAAGTATCCGTAGGTGCGAACGTTAAAATGTACGCAGATACACTGCCTTTATTCAAAGACAGCGCCGCTATTATGGTTACTCTATATTGGGGCCTTATGCTGGTCGGACGTCTTGTCGGAGCCAGCCTGAATATGATTTCTGCAAGGACACAACTTTTAGTTACGACAGCTTTAGCGACTTTATTGATTCTTCTTTCCATGATAATCCATAATCCTTGGTTATTGGTTATTGTCGGTCTGTTCCACTCAGTTATGTGGTCGGCTATATTCACATTGGCTATCGCGAAACTCGGCAAATATACTTCCAAAGGTTCCGGTGCATTGATGATTGGCGTATTGGGTGGTGGTATCATGCCGCTTTTGCAAGGTGTGATCGCCGACGCTATGGGCGGTGACTGGACCTGGACATGGTGGTTAGTATTGGTAGGCGAAATATTTATGCTTTACTATGCTTTGGTAGGCTACAAACCTAGAGAAAAAGATATTATCGCTAAATAATCTTATAACCATAACATAAAGAAAAGGGGTTGGCTTTTTGAGTCAGCTCCTTTCTTTGTTTTTCCGCGAATTTTACACAAGATTGTTTCCGAACATTCAATTTTCAGAAGGTTGTCCAGAATTTTGAATTGCCCTTCTTGGATAAAATACCGGGAGATAATAAAATTTTACCATATAAAAATTATTTTTGTAATAACTTTGAATTCAAATGTTCACAAAAGGTTCCTGTAAATATGCTCGAAATAGAAGATAAACTGATTAGCGACGATATTATCGAAGAATATTTTTGTTGCGATATAAGCAAATGCAAAGGCGAATGTTGCGTAGAAGGGGATGCAGGGGCACCATTGGAAGAAGAAGAAATTGACCAGATCGAAGAGAATATTGACTCCATTAAAAAATACATGACTCCCGAAGGCATCAAATCGATCGGAAAAGAAGGAGTGTTTGTCGTAGATACCGACGGAGATTACACTACCCCCCTTGTAAACGGGCAAGAATGTGCTTACTCTTTTCAGGAAGACAGTATTACGTTATGCGCTATCGAAAGGGCATACCGGAACGGCGACATTCCTTTCAATAAACCCATTTCCTGCCACCTATACCCTATCCGTACCTTTAAAATGCGTAATGGCTATACCGGACTGAATTACCACATCTGGGATATTTGTAAAGAAGCCCGTATTAATGGAGCAGAAAAACAAATAAAAGTATATCAATGCGTTAAAGAACCGATTATAAGAGCGTTCGGAAAAGAATTTTATTCCTGTTTAGAACAGGCAGACCATTTATATACAACCGAAGAATCGGAAAAAACAGAATAACAATACCATTTTATCATGGAATATATCTTATTGATTACAGGAATAGCAATCGGTGCCCTCGTCATAAAAATTATCGAATCCAAACGATTTTCAAAAGCCGAGCAAGAACGGATTATCCTCGAAAAAGAGTGCGAAAATCTTGTTGCCCAAACACACGCTTTATCGTGCCAGACGGAAGAAATGAAAAATAATATCGACTCGAAACTTGCCGAGATTATGCGTTTAAGAGAAGAAAATTCCGCCTTTCGTACTCAGATAACTTCTTTGACAGAAAACGAAAAACGAGTAAAAGAAGGAATGAAAGAAAATGAAATACAATTGAAAAACATTTTTGAAAATATCGCCTCAAAAATATTAGAGGAAAAAACCGACAAATTTACCCGATACAACCAGGAGCAGGTCAAACAAATCTTAGAACCGTTAGGAAAAGATATCGAAAGTTTCCGCAAAAAAGTAGAAACCGTATATATGGATGAAACACGCGAACGGGCTTCATTAGGGAAAGAATTGCAAAATTTAATGGAACTGAACCGGCGTTTGAGCGATGAAGCCTCTTCACTTGCCAAAGCGATTAAAGGGGAACACAATCCCAAAATACAAGGGGATTGGGGAGAGATGATATTGGACTCCATTTTAAGCAATTCCGGATTGGAAAAAGGCGTACACTATTTTCCGCAAGAAAGTAACAAAAACGAAGAAGGGAAAATATTGCGTCCCGACGTTATCGTACGCTACCCGGATGGGCGGGATATTATCATAGACTCCAAAGTATCCCTGACTGCTTACAGCCGTTATATAGCAGCAACCGATGAAACAGAACGGAAACAGGCAATCGCAGACCATCTGGCATCCGTAAAACGCCATATAGATTCTTTAGCCGGTAAAAATTACGATTATCTCAATAACTCGATAGATTTCGTAATGATGTTTATGCCCATAGAGCCGGCTTATATGCTTGCATTGAGCAGCGATTCCCAGATATGGGAATATGCCTACAAGAAAAAAATATTAATCGTAAGTCCCACCCACCTCATTACCGCTTTAAAATTGATTTATGACTTATGGAGCCGTGATGCTCAAAACCGGAATGCTATCGACATAGCCAACAGAGGAGCCCAAATGTACGAAAAATTCGCCGGTTTCATTACAGATATGCTTGCTATCGGTAAAAATATCGATAACAGCAAGAAAGCTTATGATACTGCCATGAACAAACTATCCGAAGGGAAAGGAAATCTTGTCAGACAGGCTGAAATGCTGAAAGAATTGGGAATAAGAAGCAGCAAAGAGTTAGGAATCGCATCGAAAAACGACAGTGAACAAATCGGCTCTTAATAAATTTAATTTACTATCTTTATACTATCAATAATAACAGCAAAATAAGAATAATTCCCAGTAATAACCTTTTAAAAAAGATACTATGAGATTCTTTATCGACACTGCAAACCTCGAACAGATCGCAGAAGCGAATGCGTTAGGCATTCTGGACGGCGTTACAACCAATCCATCTTTAATGGCGAAAGAAGATATCAAAGGAGAAGCCGCAATCAAACAGCATTACATCGATATTTGCAATATTGTAACCGGAGATGTCAGCGCCGAAGTATTATCCACCGATTTCGAATCCATGGTAGCCGAAGGGAAAGAGCTGGCTTCCCTTCACAGGCAAATAGTGGTAAAGGTTCCCTGTACCAAAGACGGCATACGTGCTGTCAAATATTTTACCGATATGGGAATACGTACTAACTGTACTCTTGTATTTTCATTAGGACAGGCACTGTTGGCAGCGAAAGCGGGAGCAACCTATGTTTCTCCTTTTGTAGGAAGATTGGATGATATAAGCTCGAATGGCGTAGAACTTGTATCGCATATCGTAACGACGTATCGTTATTACGGATATGAAACCCAGGTATTGGCAGCTTCTATCCGTTCGGTACAACATATTATCCAGTGCCTCGAAGTGGGAGCAGATGTCGTTACATCCCCCCTTAGCAGTATTCTAGGGCTATTGAACCATCCGCTCACAGACAAAGGATTGGATATTTTTATAAAAGCTGCATCTAATATGACAAAATAATGCATAAATCAGGATTCGTAAATATCGTCGGAAACCCTAATGTAGGCAAATCGACACTAATGAATGCATTAGTGGGCGAACGTATTTCCATTATTACTTCTAAAGCACAAACGACACGCCACCGCATCATGGGTATCGTTAACGGAGAAGATTTCCAAATTGTATATTCAGACACACCGGGAGTATTGAAACCGAATTACAAATTACAGGAATCGATGCTCAAATTTTCAACGGGAGCACTTCGTGACGCCGATATACTATTATATGTCACCGATACCATAGAACAACTCGATAAAAATGCCGATTTCATCGAGAAAGTAAAAGCAGCAGGAATAGAAACTATATTAGTAATCAATAAAATAGACTTAACCACTGAAGAGAAGCTGACCGAGCTGGTAGAACGGTGGGAAAAATTATTGCCTTACGCTACGCTCGTTCCGGTATCCGCTAAAAACAATTTCAATTTACAAAACCTTTTTAGCTTGATTCTGGAGAAATTACCCGAAGCGGAACCCTATTACGAGAAGGACGCTCTTACCGACCGACCGATGCGGTTTTTCGCTTCCGAAATCATACGGGAAAAAATTTTTCTCAATTATGAAAAAGAAGTTCCGTATAGTGTAGAAGTAGCTATCGAAGAATACAAAGAAACTCCATCCATAGACCGAATCCGGAGCGTTATATATGTTGCCCGAGACTCGCAGAAAGGCATTATTATCGGTCATAACGGTTCCAAACTGAAGAAAGTCGGCACAGAAGCACGTATCGAACTCGAAAATTTCCTCCAGAAAAAGGTATTTCTCGAACTCCATGTAAAAGTAGGGCTTGACTGGCGGAATGACGAACGAATGCTCCGTAATTTCGGATATATCGAAAAATAGGAACTTCTTTCTTAAAATTTGGAATTCAACACATAAAAAGGCGGAGATAATTCTCCGCCTTTTTTATTTAATTTTTCCCGGCTGCAGCCAACAAATTTGTCAAACTGTCGCGTACCCGTTTATCATAAGTCAGATCTCGGCTGAATTCCGATATAGTAACCGTTCCGCCCATCGAAACATTTTCATTACGATATACCATTCCCGAATCGATCCGGTGGCGTGCTGACATGTGAAACTCATGCGCCCCGGTTATTTTGTAAAGCTCTGCTATATTATCTTCATTTACCCCGCTACCCGGCAATATGATAATCCTGCCGTCCGCTTTTTGCACCAATTCCGCTATCAATGCGGAACCTTCCATAGCCGTTGCCCGTTGTCCGGATGTAAGAATACGGTCGAATCCCATATCGATAATCTGTTCCAACGCTTTATGCGGATCACGACATACATCGAATGCCCGATGAAATGTAGTGGAAAGCGTTCCCGCTTCTTTTTTCAGTTCACTGCACAATTTCACATCAATATCCCCTTCTTTAGTAAGGCATCCGAATACGACTCCATGCACACCCAACTCCTTACACATCCGGATATCGGCTTTCATTGCATTAATTTCATTCTCGCTATACAAAAAATCACCTCCCCGCGGACGAATAATCACATTTACCGCCAACGAAAGCTTTTGTGTCGCCGTCAGTATCTCTCCATAACTTGGAGTGGTTCCTCCTTCCGGAATTCCCGCACACAACTCTATCCTCGCAGCACCCCCTTTTTGCGCTTCTACCCCGCTATCCACAGAATTAGCACATACTTCAATCCGAAAATCATTCTTTGATTCTGTCATAACCTTTTAATTATTTAAGTAAATATTTATTCAAACAATATTTTCTGAAAATGGAAAAGCAATATACAAAAAAGTTCTTATCCGGTAAAAAATACTAATTATTTCCTTCTTTTTCCCCTACCAAACAAACGTCCCCTCATACACCTTTCTATTTCCTTTCCCGTCCGTTACGGTAAGTATAATATCGTGTTTTTTCCCTTTTTCAATCCTGCCTGCATCGAAATAATGAGTTATTTTCCGTTCTTTCGGTTCATATTCGAATAACATCCACGCTCCGTCGATAGTCGCATGCCATTTATCGATTCCTGAAAAATCATCGGTAATACGAAACGAAATGCTCTCCTTTCCGGACAAAGACTGCCCATCCGTAAATAAAGGCCTTATAACCGGAGGAATCGTATCTACTGCAATACAATATTTTCCGAAAGCACCGACATTTGCCGTAACATATCCGTTTTTCCATGCCCCTCCTGCAGAAGAAAGCCTGCCGGTTTTCTCATTCACAACAGCCAATAACGCTTTATCACGCAAAGTAACAGGCAGATACTTGTCCGAAATGCCTATATTAATGGATTTATGCAGAGGGACACCGCTATCACCGAAACAAACTGCCGGAGAATACCCGCCCTTCATTATCGTACTGTCATATAATATATTCAGCAATACAGACTCATACAATGCTTTTTCAGGAATCGTTACGGAGCAGGCCGAGTCGATATACCGGCAACCGCTCAACCACCATACCGGACGACCTGGGGTCATAAAAGTCTCCGGAACCGTCTCCTCCGGCTCTCCCGCCGCAATAACGAACGAAATAGTAGATTTATTTCCGCTATCGTCCCAAACAGCCAAATCAATCGGTTCCTCTCCCTTTATGGAAGCCGGCTTTATAATTCCTCTATCGACTACATTGTCATAAACGGAAAGATAATTATTCGGCGAAATATAAGTCCGGATGATATCGTTCCGCGTTTTATTCGTATGAGGATAAAGGGCCAATGTATTTACATATTTCGTTTCTCCGAATGAAAAAGCATCGAGGGTATAACCGAAATAATCTTTTCCCGAACGTTTTACCTCCATCTTATATACAGCAAAGATATTTCCTACATTATTTTTCCGATCTGTAATCTCAACAGCAAAATAAGAAGGCTTTTTTATTACGAAAGGATGCCTGTTCGACAAAACAAAATTTCCGTCTTCTCCCTTTACCGCAACCCTGCGTTGCGTCAAAGTATGAATAGGAACCCCTTTTACGGTATCCACTTCAACCACAGAAACCGATACGATATTCGGACGGATATCATCCTGCACATCATAGATTCCCCGGGCAATGGTATTTACCGGTTTTTGGGAAGCTCCCTCCCTTATTTCGAAATGGAGATGAGGCCCTCCGGAAGAACCGGTATTTCCGGAATAAGCGATAAACTGCCGCTGGCTTACCGGAAATGTGGAAGGAGACAAATAGAGATCGACAGCATACGATTTCCTGCGATATTGTTCACTCTTAACATAGGCTTCTATTTCCGGTGCAAAACGTTCCAAATGCCCGTAAACAGACATCGTCCCCATTTCCGGATGTGTAATATAAAGCGCTTTCCCATAACCGAAAGGGCTAACAAAAATACGCGAGATATATCCATCGGCAACGGAAACCACCTCTTTCCCGATAACGCCTCCCGTTTTAAAATCGACACCGGAATGAAAATGGTTAGGACGCACTTCTCCGAAATTACCTGCCAGGCTTAAAGGATAGTTCAACGGAGATACATAAACGGCATCCTGAGCGAGAACCTGCCCGCAATACAACACAATAGATAAAATTAAAAAAAATTTCCGTATCATAACTTCTATTTTCCTACAATACCAAGGACAAATTTACTTTTTTAAAATAAAAAAGCCTACTCTGTCAAAGTTTTATTTACTTTGTACGCACAATATCGAAACCATCGCAACAATATTGTGAATAAAATTGTTGCGATTTCTATCAAACTTTCAAATAATGACGGAACTAACAGTAAAAAAAAATCAGGGATTCAAAAGCAGCTCGTTGGAGCGTTGTCGCACTTGTCTCCTTTACAATGCTTTGCGGTTATATCATAACCGACGTAATGGCACCGCTAAAAACCATGCTCGAGCAGGAATTGAATTGGACCAGCTCCGAATACGGGCTTTTTACCAGCGGATACGGCTGGCTGAACGTATTTGTCTTCATGCTGATTATAAGCGGTATTATTTTGGATAAAATGGGAGTCAGGTTCACCGGCATTTCCGCCACTTTAGTCATGCTTATCGGTACTTCTATCAAATACTGGGCAATATCCACTACTTTTGAAAATAATATAATTACGATAGGCAACTGGTTCTCCATAAACAAACAGGTTTTGTTAGCCGGTACCGGATATGCGATTTTTGGCGTAGGAGTAGAAGCTATCGGTATCACAGCGACCAAAGCAATCGTAAAATGGTTTAAAGGGAAAGAAGTCGCCCTCGCTTTAGGATTAAATGTCGCTACCGCCCGCATCGGGACATTGCTCGCCATGTCGGTATCACCACTTATCGCCGCCCATTATCAAAATCCGAGCTCCCCGTTATTGTACTGTATAGCCATGCTTATAATCGGATTACTTTCTTTTCTTGTATTTTGCATAATGGATAAAAAATTAGAAAAAGAAGACGAGGAAACGGAAGAATCTTCTAAAGAGGAATTTAAACTATCCGATATATTAGGTATTGTCAAACTAAAAGGATTTTGGTACATCGCAGCTCTCTGCGTACTATTTTATTCAGCCGTTTTTCCATTTCTAAAATATGCTTCCGACCTAATGGTGCAAAAATTCAGTGTCAATCCGGAATTAGCAGGAATTATCCCCAGTTTACTGCCATTAGGCACTCTGTTCCTAACGCCTTTTTTCGGCAATCTGTACGACCGAAAAGGGAAAGGAGCTTCTATTATGATTATCGGTTCATTAATGCTCATCGGCGTTCATCTGCTTTTCTCAATCCCATTCCTTAACTATTGGTTGATTGCAGTGGTATTGATGATTATTCTCGGCATCGCTTTCTCGTTGGTTCCTTCGGCAATGTGGCCTTCCGTTCCGAAAATCATAGACGAACGCCGCTTAGGGACAGCTTATTCGCTTATTTTCTGGATACAAAACTGGGGATTGATGGGAGTTCCTTTACTTATCGGCCGAATATTGGACAGCAGATTCTGTTTAATAGGCGAAACCATGATCAACGGAAAACTGACACCTATATACAACTATACCCTGCCGATGTTAGTATTTGCAGGATTCGGTATATTGGGGCTTTTATTCGCTTTTCTTTTAAAGAAAGAAGATAAGAAGAAAGGATACGGGCTGGAACTGCCTAATATAGAAAAATAAGAAACAAACAACTTTATATAAAGAAAAACAGGAGAAAACGATATGTTTTCTCCTGTTTTTTTAAACTTCAAATAAACATATGCTGTTCCGAATACAATACCTGCTATAAATTTTTACTTCCTTTAAAAGATTTTACTTTTTTCGGTTTTATATTCGAACTACAACTGCAACCGCAGCCACAACCGCAATCTTTTTCATTACTTTTCCTATGACGGCGCACAGCAGACCAGATGCTCCACCCTACTATAAGCACTACCGTCGATATAGCCAATACATTTTGTAACATAATCTTTTACCCGAATATCTGATATATAATAAAACTTACAATCCACGCCAATCCCGTCGTATAGACAACGGTGAAGAGCGCCCATTTCCAGGCTCCCGTCTCTTTTTTAATCGCAGCTATCGCAGCGACACAAGGGAAATAAATCAATACGAACATCAATAATGAGAACGCAGAAGCTTTTGTAAATACTTTCTCCCCTTTTTTCGGTCCGCTTTCATACACATCGTTTTTCAACTGTTCTGCTAATTGCATTTCTCCGCTCTCATCGCTTGCATCGATATGGTTGATCACACCTAACGTAGAAACGACCACCTCTTTTGCAGCCACTCCCGATATTAACCCTACTCCTATTTTCCAATCGAATCCCAAAGGAGCTACCGCCGGTTCTATCGTTTTACCAAAACGATCTAAATAACTGCTTTCCCGGCTCGGATAATATCCCAATGCCCAAACGATAACCACAGCAACCAGTATGATTCCCCCCATTTTACGAAGATATTGAGACCCTTTCATCCACATATGCCTCAACGTACTTCTCGCAGAAGGAACCCGATAAGGAGGTAATTCCATCACAAAAGGCTGGTCTTTCCCGGTAAATAATACTTTTTTAAACAATAAAGCGGAAAAAATAGCGACCAATATCCCCAAAAAGTATATCAAGAATAGCATATTACCTGCATTTTCCGGGAAAAAGGCGCCGATTATCAATAAATATACCGGGAGACGGGCGCTACATGACATAAACGGTGCTATAAGAATCGTCAGAAACCTGTTATTCCTGTCTTCTATAATACGTGTCGCCATAATGGCCGGGACGTTACACCCGAACCCCATTACAAGCGGAATAAACGATTTACCGTGCAGTCCTATCTTATGCATAAGCTTATCCATGATAAAAGCCGCCCGCGCCATATAACCCGAATCTTCCAAAATGGAAATAAACAGGAAAAGCAATAAAATATTCGGCAGAAAAACAATCACACTGCCTATCCCTCCGATAATACCGTCAATCAACAAATCCTTAAAAGCACCGTCATTCATCGTTCCCGATAAAAACGACTGCAACTCCCCTATCAGGTATTCGATTCCCATCATCGGATACTCGCCCAAAACGAACGTACCATAAAAAATAAGCCACATAATAAAAATAAATACCGGAAATCCCCAAATTTTATGAGTTATAACCGTATCTATTATCTCCGACTGTTTATTCCGCATTTGGTTGCGGGTAAGCGTCTCTTTCAGCGCTCCACTGATAAATCCATAACGGGCATCGGTCAAAACCGTCTGAACATCTTCTTTATATTCCGCCTCTATTTTACTCCTGACTTCACCGACCAACGGGGCTATCTCCGGTATATTGAAATGTTCCGCCAATTTCTTATCTTCTCCTTCCAATAACTCAATAGAAACGAAACGGTCGGAATAACGAGTATCATTCTTTTTACTTACCTGTGTTTCAATCTTTTCCAACCATTCTTCCACAGATTGCCCATAGTTTATCCGAATGGAACGGTAATGTATATCCACATCGTTATAACGGGTAACGATAGCATCCAATAAGTGAGGCACTCCCTTCCCCTTTTTCCCTACGGTAGGGACAAAAACAGTCCCCAACATCTTCCCCATCGAATGATAATCGAAAATATCTCCTGAAGCAAGCAATTCATCATACATATTCAATGCTACAATCATATTGACATCCATATCGATCAACTGAGTAGTCAGATAGAGGTTCCTTTCCAGATTGGATGCATCCACCACATTGATAATAATATCGAATTTATCGCTTGCGATGTGATCTCTTACAACAAGTTCTTCCGGAGAATAATAAGATGAGAGAGAATATGTACCGGGTAAATCGGTAAGATTAATCTTATACCCCTTAAATTCAATCGTGGCAACTTTTATATCGACCGTAACTCCTGAATAGTTTCCTACATGTTCGTTCAACCCCGATATATAATTGAAAAGCGATGTTTTACCGCTATTGGGATTCCCTATTAAAGCGACGTTGATTTCCTTTCCCCGTTCTTTAACTACCGTTTCTACACTCTTTTGTACGGTTGTGGCAGCACTTTCTCCCTGCAATAAATCTTTCGCTTCTTCCTCACTGACAACTTCGATCATCTCTGCCTCTTTGCGGCGTAAAGAAATATCGTATCCCATTAATTCATATTCAATAGGATCCTTCAATGGGGCATTCTTGATTACATAAACTTTCTTGCCCCGTACAAATCCCATTTCAGTAATACGCCTGCGAAAAGCATTATTACCTATAACCTTTACAATAATCGCCGACTGTCCGCTCTTTAATTCCGATAGTTTCATCAAATATTATATTTCAAAAACAGTTACAAAAATAATAAAGACACAAATAAAACAGGCTTTTAATCCATCTTATTTAACCATTCCCCTATAAAAACGGGGCTCGCCTTTTTATCGAAGAGGCAAATATACGATGTAAAAGGAAACGGGGAAATACCTATTAATAGGTATTTCCCCGTTTCCTTTCCCGGTACT
>DVIX01000036.1 GCA_018710935.1 Candidatus Avirikenella pullistercoris
ATGTATAAAAGTAAGAGTTTTGTTTCTGTTATCGTCGTATTGATCGTTTTTTTGTTGTCGGGCAATGTTTATGCAAACCGTTTCGATGATAACGATACGGATGCTTTTGGTCGTTTAAGGCTTTTTAATAATGATCGTAATACAGGGGCTGTGATTGCCGACTTTTCTCTCGATACGCCGTTTAATGTAGTGGCTGCGGTAGAGGATGACGAGGCCCAGACTTTGGCGAAAAACATAGTCGCTTTTCTGAAATCACACGGGAACAACAATGCAGTTCGGACGAATTCTTTGGATAAAAGGAATATTATATTGAGTAAAGCGAATGATTTAGAAGATGTTTCCGGATCGGAAGATATTTATTCGATGAGAGTTACTAAGAACAGTATAATCCTTAACTTTACTTCTACGACTGCCATGTATTGGGCGTATGGCGCTTTTGTAAGCCATTATACCGAGAAACAGAATTTTTTTCAAAAATTGATGAAAAAGAAAAAGTCTTTTATAAAAGGTATCGATGTGGTGGAAAATTCCGGGGACGATACGGGTTCTGGAATATTGGATTTAGTACATAGGGCGACCGATATTGCCTCTGTCAGAAAGGATATACAAGGATGCCTTTCCAAAAATGTTTCTACTGTGTATATGGTGTTTATCTCCCCTCGAGGGTTTAAGGTGGAGAGCGATGTGCTTAAAATGATGAATCCTTCCGGGGTTCTTTGTTCCGGCGGAGGATATACATACGATGAGATAAATGAGATATACCTGTATGCTAAAAGCAAGGGAGTAGAAATTATTCCCGTATTCGATTTTGCAACGGAAGAGAATCCGGCTTTCTTCTCTTATACGGGACATAATGTGCATTCTGTTGAAGGTTTGCGGTTTTCCCGTGCTTTTTTGAAAGAGTTTATGGAAAAAACCTCTTTTCCATCTGTCTGTTTAGGAAAAGAACCGGAAGATGTTAAAGTGCGGGAGAAATATATAAATCCTTTGGCCGATGTAATTAATGCAGAGGGAAAAAGTGCGGTAGTACAGTAATATATAATATAAATATAAATGATATGTCGAAATTGATGGACCCTATTGTAGGCAAGTTAATGGGATTACGTTATAAATCCCATCCGTGGCATGGTGTAAGTATAGGGGATGATGCGCCGGATTATATTGTCTGTTTTATAGAAATGGTATCGACGGATACGGTAAAATACGAAGTGGATAAGGAATCCGGATATTTGAAGTTGGATCGTCCTCAGAAATATTCCAATACCGTTCCTGCCCTTTATGGGTTTATTCCTCAGACATACAGTGGGGATAATGTAGCAGGAGTGTCTAATGAAAGTCTTGAACGGGAGGATATACACGGAGACAGCGATCCTTTGGATGTGTGTGTCCTGACGGAGAAAACCATTACGCATGGCGATATTCTTGTTAATGCCAAGCCGATAGGAGGCTTCCGCATGATAGACGGAGGACAGGCGGATGATAAGATCATAGCGGTACTCGCTTACGATGCCGTATATGGCAATGTAAACGATATCAGCGAACTGCCTCATCTGGTAGTAGAGCGTTTGCGCCATTATTTCCTGACCTATAAGGATTTGCCGGGAGAGAAAAGGAACAGTGAAATAACGCATGTTTACGGAGCGGAAGAGGCTAAAAAAATCATTAAACTTGCCATGCTCGATTACGATAACCGGTTTAATAATTTGAATGCGATGTTATTCCGGTAGAACGGGAAATAGATAGAGCCAGTCTCTTATGGCTGTCGGTATAAATAATAAACCCCGTTCTTGATCAAGAACGGGGTTTATTATTGTATAGTAAGTTTTTATTTACCGATTATAATCCTTTGCCATGGCATGCTTTGTACTTCTTGCCGCTTCCGCAGGGGCAGGGGTCGTTCCGGCCTATTTTCTTTTCTACCCGTACGGGTGAGGCTTTCGATTTATCTGCATCTCCGGCGTGTGCTGCTATTTCGCTTCTTGTCGCCTGCAACTTGTTCATGTCTACATTTTCACGTTTTTTTATCTCGTCGTGATTTACTTGTTGAGGCGCTCCTTCCCGCATGGGGATAAATGCACGCAGTAGGATAGACAAAGTTTCCCGGTTAATTTTATCCAACATTTTGCGGAACAGTTCAAATGACTCGAATTTATAAATCAAAAGCGGGTCTTTTTGTTCATAAGTAGCGTTCTGTACGGATTGTTTCAAATCATCCATTTCTCTGAGGTGTTCTTTCCAATTCTCGTCGATCATAATCAGCATGACGATTTTGCTGAACACTTTGAATATTTCGGTACCCCTCGTTTCAACGGCTTTCTTTAGAGGAACCGGAATCTGGAATCCTTTCTTACCGTCGGTGATAGGAATGGATATATTTTCGTACATCTGCCCGTGCTGCTCATATACGCTTTCCAGCACAGGGTAAGCCACATTGGCGATAGACTCTCCTTTACGGCGCAGCAAGGCATTGATATCTTCAACGGTACGCCGTATAATGTCTTCTTCTTTAAGAACGGAGAACTCTTGTTCTGTAATGGTCGTTTCAACGGCCAACTGTTTCATCAGCTCGAATTTGAACTCTTCATAAGAGTCTTTGTAGGTAGCGATGAAATTTTCTGCAAAATCAACAATCATATTGTTGATATCCACTTCGATACGTTCTCCGTAGAGGGCATGGCGGCGGCGGGTGTATATCACTTCCCTTTGGGAGTTCATTACGTCGTCGTATTCCAATAACCGTTTACGGATACCGAAGTTGTTTTCTTCTACTTTCTTTTGGGCTCTTTCGATGGCGCGGTTCATCATGCCTGCTTGTATCACTTCACCCTCTTTCAGCCCCATACGGTCCATTACGTGGGATATTCTTTCGGACCCGAACAGACGCATCAGGTCGTCTTCCAACGATACGAAGAATTGGGAAGACCCCGGGTCTCCTTGACGTCCGGCACGTCCTCTCAACTGTCTGTCCACACGGCGGGATTCATGGCGTTCCGTACCGATGATGGCAAGTCCTCCCGCTTCTTTCACTTCGGGGGTCAGCTTGATATCCGTACCACGTCCGGCCATGTTGGTTGCGATGGTTACCTGTCCTTTTCGCCCGGCCTCCTGTACGATTTGTGCTTCTTGTTGGTGTTGTTTCGCATTCAATACGTTATGCGGGATATTGCGCAGTTTCAGGGTACGGCTCAATAATTCCGATATTTCTACGGAGGTGGTACCGACCAAAACCGGGCGCCCTTCTTTTACTAACTGTACGATTTCTTCGATAACCGCAGCGTATTTCTCACGTTTTGTTTTGTATATCAAGTCGTTTCTATCATCCCGGATGACAGGGCGATTAGTCGGTATAACGACGACGTCCAATTTGTAGATTGTCCAGAATTCGCTGGCTTCTGTTTCGGCAGTACCGGTCATCCCGCTTAATTTATGGTACATGCGGAAATAGTTCTGCAAAGTGATAGTTGCAAAGGTCTGGGTAGCTGCTTCTACTTTTACGTTTTCTTTCGCTTCGATTGCCTGATGCAGCCCGTCGGAATAACGGCGCCCTTCCATGATACGGCCTGTCTGTTCATCGACAATCTTGACTTTGTTGTCGATTACGACATATTCCACGTCTTTTTCAAAAAGGCTGTATGCTTTGAGCAACTGATTTACCGTATGAACACGTTCCGATTTTAAGGCAAAATCGTTCAAAAGCTCGTCTTTTTTCTGTAATCTCTCTTCCGGCGTCAGGTTTTGCCTTTCTATTTCAGCCAACTCTACGCCGATATCCGGAAGAACGAAAAATTTATTGTCTTTTACGCTTTTGGCCAATATATCGTGTCCCTTATCCGTAAGTTCGACCGAGTGGTTTTTTTCATCGATTACAAAGAACAGATCATCGACTATCTCCGGCATCCGTTTGTTATTGTCTGCCATGTAGATATTTTCCGTTTTTTGGACGAGGCTTTTCATCCCTTGTTCGCTCAGGAACTTGATTAAAGGTTTGTATTTGGGCAAACCTTTTTGAGCTCTGTACAACAATACGCCTCCTTCGTCGGTTTTGCCCGATGAGATCAGTTTCCGCGCATCGTTCAATAGACCGGTAACATAATTTTTTTGCAGGTTATAGAGTTGTTCTACATATCCTTTGTATTCATCGAATAATTGGTCGTCGCCTTTCGGTACGGGACCCGATATGATTAACGGAGTACGGGCGTCGTCGATGAGTACGGAGTCCACCTCATCGACAATCGCGTATTGGTGTTTGCGTTGTACTAAGTCGGCGGGTGAATTGGCCATGTTATCCCTCAGGTAGTCGAAACCGAATTCGTTGTTGGTACCGTAAGTGATGTCGGCCATATAAGCGTTGCGTCTGGCTTTGGAGTTGGGTTGGTGTTTGTCGATGCAATCCACGCTCAGTCCGTGGAATTCGAATAACGGTCCCATCCATTCCGAGTCACGGCGAGCCAGGTAGTCGTTTACCGTGACGACGTGTACGCCTTTCCCGGACAAAGCATTCAGGAATAGCGGCAGAGTCGCTACCAATGTTTTCCCTTCACCGGTAGCCATTTCTGCGATTTTTCCCATGTGCAGGACGATACCGCCGAATAATTGGCAGTCGTAATGCACCATATCCCATGTAATCAGGTTCCCTCCGGCTACCCAGGAATTTTTGAAGATAGCCTTATCCCCTTCGATCTGTACATAATCTTTTTTTACGGAAAGATCACGGTCAAAATCGGATGCCGTTACTTCGATCGTTTCGTTCTCTTTGAAACGGCGTGCGGTATCTTTTATAATGGCGAAAGCTTCCGGAAGAAGCTCTAATAATACTTTTTCGATAGTTTGGTCGATATGTTTTACGATATCGTCTATTTCTTTGGAAATTTTTTCTTTTGTTTCGATAGATATATCGGCTCTTTCCATCTCTATCTTCAGGTCAGCGATGCGTTTCTCGTCGGAAGCGATGGCGTCTTGTACCGTTTTTTTCAATGCGGCGCTCCGGGCACGCAGTTCATCGTTGCTGAGTTGTTCTATTTGCGGATATATGGCCTTAATCTTCTCGATATACGGCATTACCTCTTTCTTGTCTTTCTCTGCCTTTGTGCCGAAAAATAGCTTTAATAAATTGGCTACTATGTTACTCATTCTTTTTCTTGTTTATGAATTCAAAAACTTTCCAAAGATACAAAATAGTATGGAATACCCGTTAAGAATCCTTTAAAAATGTGCTTTTTTTACGAGGATGGGTTGCGTATCCGGGCAGAGGCTGCTGTCCGGTCGTCCGGGAAACGGTTGTAGGGCGGATTATTTATTTCCCGGAACGGCGTTTCCTTTCAGATAATCTATTCCGATAGGACAGTCGAAACAGTTGTCAAGGGCACAATACTTTTTTTGCAGTTCGATTATAGCTTGGGAATAAAAAGCATTGTCGATGGGGATATGTGTATTCCATTTATTGGTGATATAATTGCTTTCCCCCGGCGTATTTTCTAAAAGGCCGATTAATTTTTCCGCTATTTCGTAATCGTTGTTTTCGTCGTTCTGTCCGTTTAATTGATGATGCAGAAAGAGGAACGGAATAATGAAATTGATGATGAAAATATTGATTTTCCCTTCGGATAATTGGCGGTGTGTTTCCGTAAACGGAGTTTCCGTGTTCGGGGCGTTGTGGGTGTGCCAATAGACAGAGGTATCGGCACGCAGGAGTTTTTTGATAGAAAATATATCGTCGGCTTCGAGTATTTCGTGATACAGATTGGGATGTTCTGCCAGAATGGCGGCTAATTGAGCCAGCAGGATGCTTAATGTGAGATTTTTATTGAAACAGGAGTGGTCCCATTCGGTTAATCTCATGGGAGTAATCTGGAAAATGTGTCGCAGGTTGTGGAATGTTTCCCGCATTTGATAAACGTAAGAATCTAAAATGAATGGAAAATTATCTCCCGGTTTGGGTTTTAGGTCGAGGAATCCGGCTGTACCCAAAAGTAAGGCTTCTATTTTTTGTTTCGATGTTTCTATGTCTTCGGGAGTACTTCCTGTCGGAACCAAGTTTTTGATAATATCGTTGAATCCGATGGTTTCCAATAAATGGTTGAATCGTTTTCTGTTTCGGGTGTTTCCTATATTGATCGTATCGAACAAGCAGAAAAGGGCGGTGTCGTTCCAGCTATTCCGTTTTTTATAGATGTTTTCGATGCGCAGGCATTTGTTTTCTATTCTTTCGACCACGAGCCTTGAAAAAAGATGATATTGTTTCAGGTTATCGTAATTACCCAATAACCGGCAGCATAAATGTTGTCGTTCTTGTGTTAGACGGTTATGCCGGTCTGCGAGTTCTTTGCCGACTGCAGGTCTGAATATGGGGATAGGGGTTCCGGTCGGCGAGGTAAGGCGGGGAATATCCGGTTGGAATGTCAGGACCAGTACGATTCCGTTTTTTGCGGTATTGTCATTCCATTTATACCAGTCGGAAGAACATTTTAATATCTTGATATTGCCTTTAATTCGGGTATTTTCAACGAGTAGGGTAGCATTCAGAAAATCTGCTCCGTTATCTTCTTCTGCCGGAATGCCCGGATGGATAACGGTAAGCGATTCCCCGGAAACGGTATGCAGGGAAGGGTGTTCCGAAGCCATACGTCCCCAAATGAATCTTAATAATTTTAAAATACTTTCCATGAAATATTATAATTAGATGCTAATATAATATATTTAGGTGGTATTTGGAAATAATGGGAATTTTTCGGTTAAAACCAGCTCCGGTAAAAAAATGGGCAAACGTTTTGAACTTTTTTTAAAAAAGCGTAAGTTTGCACGTCCTGAATGGGTGTAGTTTTTTCGTAATAAAGCGGTTACCTTTTTCAGGTTTTTAATTAGGAGTATTAATATTAATGAAATAACGGAATATGGGAAGAGCGTTTGAATATCGTAAAGCACGTAAGTTAAAACGTTGGGGAAATATGGCCCGTACGTTTACCAAATTAGGGAAAGAGATTGCTATTGCAGTGAAAGCAGGAGGCCCTGAGCCTGCGAATAATACCCGGTTGAGAGTGTTGATACAGAATGCGAAAGCTGCCAATATGCCGAAGGAGAATGTGGAGCGTGCGATTAAACGGGCGGTCAGCAAAGAGATGGATAACTATAAGGAGGTAGTATATGAAGGATACGGCCCTTATGGTATTGCGATTGTCGTGGAGACGGCGACCGATAACTCTACCCGGACGGTGGCGAATGTGCGCAGTTATTTTAATAAGGCGGGAGGTTCTTTGGGAACTACCGGTTCTTTGGATTTCATGTTCGACCGTAAATGTGTCTTTAAGATTGCCAATAGCGACAGCATCAATATAGAGGAGTTCGAATTGGAATTGATCGATTACGGTGGGGAAGAGGTGTTTGTGGATGAAAATGAAATCGTTATTTATGGTGAGTTCGAAGCTTACGGTAGCATTCAGAAATTTTTGGAAGAAAAAGGGCTTGAAATTATCAGCGGTGAATTCGAGCGTATCCCTACCGATTTGAAGGATGTTACTCCGGAGCAACGGGCAAGTATTGACAAATTGGTAGAAAAATTCGAAGAGGACGATGATGTTACCAACGTCTTTACCAATATGAAACCGGAAGAGTAAAGAATCGTTCCGGCATTTTCAACAGGCGGATGACCGAATTTCGGTCATCCGCTTTTTTATCGGTATTATTGGGGGGGGGAAGCGGGCGAAACAACGGTCAGGCTTTCCGGCTGTTTTCCCTTGTGAAAGTATAGGTTGAACCGTCGGACAGTTCCGGGTTGAACCGGACATTTTCCCAGGTGAAAGCGGTCAGCTGTTCGGGAGATTCGAGCCGGTTGAGTATGATATGGCGGGTCATCGCTCCCCGCGCTATTTTGGCATAGGTCCGAATTGTTTCGTATCTGCCGTTCCGGTATTCCTTGAATTCGGGAGTTATTACGGTAACTTTCGTTTTTATGGCGGATATGTCGAGCGAGCCCAGCACGTCGAGGCTTGCCAGATTAATGATAATTCCTCCTGCTTGCAGGGAGGCTTCGATTAAGGGAACGGTTAATTTCGGAAGCCAATAATCGTATAGATTGCCTTGTATTCCTTTCGGTTTTAAGGAGAAAGCGATCCGATAGGCTTCGATTCGGTCGAGTGGGCGGACCAGACCGTATAAAGTGGATATAATGCGGATATGGTCTTGGGCATATAGGAAATCTTTTTCTGAAAATGCAGAGGCATTTATCGCTTTGAACACACTGCCGTTATAGGCTAATAGGGCTTGTTTCCCCCTATTGCCTGCCGAGCCGAACTGTTGGTATTGCCTATAGGTAGTGTCGGCGAGTGCCGGGCTGATATGTAATATCTTTTCTAATTCCGGGCGGGTGTATGCCTGCATTTTAGAGGCCAGAAAACGGGCGTCTGTGCCGAAAAGGGGAGCCGTTTCCGGGAGTTGCCGTCCGGTATCGGCCATATTCATAGTTTTTGCAGGAGACAGAATAATTAACATAACGGTTTTTGTCGATGGTGTAATAAGAGCTGGACTCAATAATCATACCGGAACGGTTAAAAGGTAATTTTCGTTGCGATAGTGTCCGCTTCGATGCGGGTTCCATTGATTTCGACGGGAACAGGGTTTCCGGATATTACCTGAATCACTGCTTCCCGGGAAGAGAACCGTACATTTAGAACGCTTCCTCTGAAAACGATATGGAAAGACATAGAACGCCATTTTTGCGGAATATGGGGATTGAAGATGAGAACCCCGTTACGTACGCGCATTCCTCCGAATCCTTGTACGGCAGCTAACCACGAACCTGCCATACTGGTAATGTGCAGCCCTTCTTGTACCTCTTTGTTGTAATCGTCCAAATCGAGCCGCGAGGTGCGTAGATACATTTCCAAAGCTTTGTCGTTGTCACCGATGCGGGCGGCTATGATTGCATGTACACAAGGCGATAACGAAGATTCGTGCACGGTGCGGGGTTCGTAGAAATAAAAATTACGGGCAATCGTTTCCGTGTCGAAATGGTCTTCGAAAAAGTAAAGCCCTTGCAATACATCGGCCTGCTTGATGAAACAGCTCCGCAAAATGCGGTCCCATGACCATTTCTGATTGATAGGGCGTTGGGAGAGGGGGAGGTCTTTTGCCAATATTTGTTCTTTGTCCAAATAACCGTCCTGTTGCAAGAAGATACCGAGTTTTTTATCTTCTCCGAGGTAGAGGTTATCCGTTATTCGTTTCCATAAAGCCGTCTCTTTTTCTCTATCGAATCCTGTTTTTGCAGTAATGCGCAGATAAGCCTCCGGATTTTCCTGCGATACCCGGTTTGCCGACTCTGCGGCGTAATTCATACACCATGCGGCAATGTAAGAAGTGTACCAATTGTTATTGACGTTGTTTTCGTATTCGTTGGGACCGGTCACTCCCAGCAGGACGTATTGTTGTCTCTGTTCGGAGAAGGTAATGCGTTGTGCCCAGAAACGAGCGATGCCTATCAATACCTCCAATCCGTATCGGGAAAGATATTCGTTATCGCCTGTATAGCGGATATAGTTGTAAATGGCAAAAGCGATAGTTCCGTTACGGTGTATCTCTTCAAAAGTTATTTCCCACTCATTATGGCACTCTTCCCCGTTCATGGTTACCATAGGATAGAGGGCGGCTCCGCCGCTGAAACCTAATTTAACGGCATTTTCAATCGCTTTGTCCAGTTGGTTATAGCGGTAAATCAATAGTTGCCGGGCTACTTCCTGGCCGGCGGTGGAGAGGTAAAAAGGAATGCAATAAGCCTCTGTATCCCAATAGGTGCTTCCTCCGTATTTTTCGCCGGTAAATCCTTTCGGCCCGATATTCAGGCGGTTATCTGTGCCCGTATAGGTTTGTAACAGTTGGAAGATGCAATAGCGAATCCCTTGTTGCGACTCTTCGTCGCCTTCGATTTCTATATCGCAAAGCGCCCATTTTTCCTGCCATGCTTTTTTCTGTTCCTGCAATAAGGCGTCGAAACCTGTTGCGGCGGCATCTTGTGCTACATGAGCAGCGCTGGAGGAGAGTCCTTCACTGGGGTGGTTCAACGATGAAGTTATGCCTGCATATTTGTATAAGGTGGCGGTTTCTCCCGGTTGAAGTTTGACAATGGTCTGTTCCTTCGGGCATTCTTCTCTGCTGCAATCGGAAAAGGGGGATTCGGGAATTATGCGGTTTTTCATGTGCCAGCAAACTTCAAAACCGCTTTTTTGGGTACGCATGGTTATTGCGTGCCGTTCCTGCGATACCTTTTCCCAAAATTTTTCATTGTAATTGGCATCTTCGTTTTTGACGTTTGCTTCGATGTAAGAGGTTATTTTTATTTCCGCTTCTCGGTTCAGAGGGGTAATGCTGTAACGAAGGGCTCCGAGTTCGGTACGTTTCAGGCTGGTAAAACGCAATGACTCGACGGCAACTGCGGTTCCGTCCGACAGAATGGCTTGGAAACGGCGTAAGAGAGTTCCCTCCTGCATGTTTAATTCCCGGTAGAAATCGGTTATGGTAATTCGGTTCAGGTCGAGCTCCGTTCCGTTTACAACTATGTTTATGCCGGGCCAGAAAGCCGAGTTGAGTACTTTTGCAAAATATTCGGGGTATCCGTTTTTCCACCATCCTACGCGTGTTTTGTCGGGATAATAGATGCCTCCGATATAATTGCCTTGTAACGTATCTCCGGAATATGTCTCTTCAAAATTGGCGCGCCCGCCCATTGTTCCGTTTCCGATACTGAAAATGCTTTCCGAAGCCCGCATCCTTTCCGGACAGAATGACTCTTCGATGATTTTCCATGGATTTATTTTCAGGTGCTTGTTCATAATTCGGATTATAAAGGAACTAATGCATTCAATTTTTTCAGGGTAAATCCTTCCAGATTATTGATAACGGCAGATGCTTTATGCAGGATGGCGGGATTTCCGATTCCGATACTTTTCATTCCTGCCCGTACTGCCGCTTCTATTCCTGCTTCTGCATCTTCAAAGACAACGCATCCTGCGGCCGGGACATTCAGTTTTTCGGCAGCCAGAATGAATATTTCCGGGTCGGGTTTGGCTTTGGCCGCCTGATTGCCGTCAATGATGCAGTCGAACAGTTTCGGAATGCCTAACCGATCTAAAATTAAAGCGGTGTTTTTGCTTGCCGAGCCTAAGGCGATTCCGATTCGGTTATTGCGTAATTCCCGTAAAAAGGGAATTACTCCCGGCAAGACATCGTCCGGCGTAAGGCTGTTTACATATTCCAGATACCATTTGTTTTTGGTCTCTGCCATTGCTTGTTTTTGTTCATTGTCGAACTTATTTTTCATTCCGCCTATTTCCAGCAGCAGCTCCAGCGATTTTATCCGGCTTACCCCCTTCAGGCGTTCGTTGTCCTGCGGCTTAAAATCGAATCCTAACTCTTCGGCCAACCGTTTCCATGCTAAATAGTGGTATTGCGAAGTGTTTACAATAACTCCGTCCAAATCGAACAGACATGCCTTTATCATATTGCATTGAATTTTTCAGGTTTTAAAGTTAAGACAAAATCGGTAGCATATCAAATGCCGGAAAAAGAAAATTCCGTAAAAAATGAAAAAAAGGGAAAAAGGAAGCCCGTATATATATTTGTTACTCTTCGTGTGAAATACTATCTTTGTTTCGCATGAATTTAAACTGATGAAAGAATATTTCAACGAAAAAAAGAGTTCCGGTTTATGGACATTGAGTCCGTTATTGGTGTTTTTGTGCCTTTATCTGGTAACTTCTCTTATATTGAATGATTTTTATACGGTTCCTATAACGGTCGCTTTTTTGGTGTCGTCTGTATATGCGGTATCGATTACTAAAGGAATAAACCTGAATGAACGTATCGCCCGTTTTTCGCAAGGTGCGGCTCATAAAAATATCTTGTTGATGATTTGGATATTTATTTTGGCGGGAGCTTTTGCAAGCTCGGCCAAAGATATGGGAGCTATCGATGCAACGGTTAACCTTACTCTTTCTATTCTTCCCGAAAGGCTTTTGCTGGCAGGGATTTTTATCGCTTCTTGTTTTATCTCGCTTGCCGTAGGAACGTCGGTAGGAACTATTGTGGCATTGGCGCCTGTTGCTGTCGGGATTGCAGAAAAAACAGGGCTGGAAGAGGCATTTATGGTGGCTATTGTGGTAGGGGGAGCGTTTTTCGGAGATAACTTGTCGTTTATTTCCGATACGACGATTGCAGCTACACGAACTCAGGAGTGCAAGATGCAGGATAAGTTCAAAGTAAACAGTATGATTGTGGTTCCTGCCGCATTTTTAGTGTTGTTGTTGTATGTGTTTCAAGGGTTTTCAATTGATACGTCTGCTGAAATAGGGCGGGTGGAATGGTTGAAGGTGATTCCTTATTTAGTCGTTTTGGTCACGGCGGTTGCCGGAATGAATGTATTGCTTGTATTGATAATCGGGTTGCTCGTTACGGGGATTGTCGGTATGATTACGGAAGGATTCGGTTTTTTCGGTTGGTTCGAGGCGATGGGAACCGGGATTACCGGAATGGGGGAGTTGATTATTATTACGATGTTGGCTGCCGGAATGCTTGAGTTGATTCGTTTTAACGGGGGGATAGATTATATTATCAATGGTTTGACGCGCCGGGTAAAAGGGAAACGAGGGGCGGAACTGAGCATTGCGGCTTTGGTGAGCATTGCCAATCTTTGTACGGCGAACAATACGATTGCCATTATAACGGTAGGGCCGATAGCGAAAGATATCGCCGAAAAATTCGGAGTGGATTTACGGAAAAGTGCCAGTATCTTGGATACGTTCTCCTGTTTCGTGCAAGGATTGATTCCTTATGGGGCGCAGTTGTTGATGGCGGCAGGATTGGCGGCTATATCACCCTTGGAAATAATCCGTTACCTTTACTATCCGTTTATGATGGGAGCGTTTGCCCTTTTGGCTATTGTGATTCGTTATCCCAAACGTTATTCTTAATAGCGGGAAGAACGATTTGATTAGTATAGTAAGAAAAGAATCTGAAATAAAGAGGTATTACCGTTTGTATATTAAAGTAAGATTGTCATGAATATTGTTTTTATGGAATCGCTTGGAATGGATGAAAAAGCGGTTCGGAATGCTTGCCGTACTTTGGAAGGTATGGGGCATCGGGTGCGGTTTTATGCAGAACGTTCTGAGGATGAAGCAGAATTGATAAAGAGGGCAGAGAATGCGGAAGTGATCGTTATCAGTAATGTCCCGCTTCATAAGTCGTTTTTCGATGCTTGTCCTGCCCTGAAGATGATTTCGGTTGCGTTTACCGGAGTAGATCATATTGATTTGAATGCTTGCAGGGAGAAGAATATTACGGTATGTAATGCGGCGGGGTATTCTACCCGTGCGGTGGCTGAATTGTCGATAGGATTGATGATTGCTGTTTACCGTAAGATAGTTGAGGGGGATAAGGATGTCCGTGCCGGAGGGGTACGCCGTTTCCTCGGGACGGAATTGGGAGGTAAAACAGTAGGTATTATCGGTATGGGAGCTATCGGGCAAGCCGTTGCGCGGTTGGTGCAGGCTTTCGATTGTAAAGTGATTGCTTATAACCGGAGCCCCAAAGAGGTAGCGGGAGTAGAATTTGTTGATAAGCAAACTCTTTTTAAAAAGGCGGATATAGTAACGGTACACATCCCTTTGACTCCGGCTACGAGGGGATTTGTCAGTACGGCTGAGTTCGCTCTTATGCAGCCTCATGCTATATTGATCAATACGGCGAGAGGACCGGTAGTGGATGAAGATGCTCTGTTTGAAGCATTGAGGAATAATCAGATAGCCGGAGCCGGAATAGATGTTTATGGTCAGGAACCGCCGCTCCCTGCCGGATTTGAACTGTTCGATGCTCCTAATCTGGTGATGTTGCCCCATGAAGGGTTCGCTACATGCGAGTCGTTCGCTGCCCGTTTGGGAATCGTGGTGAATAATATCGAAAAATGGTTGGCAGGAACGCCTCAAAATAAAGTAGATTGAAAATAAAAAACCTGTTCTGGGAACAGAACAGGTTTTTTATTCGACTGTAACCGGATATGGTTAATTGAATCGGTAAGCGGCTTTTCTCATATCGTCCGCCGATTTGAACGGTTTGTTCGGAGAAAGGTATTTCTCTAAAAATTTATAAATGGTAAAGCGGATATCTGTTGCACTTTTCTGGTCTAAACGATCGAAAGAGTGTCCGCCCGGCATATTTTCGAAAATTTTGTATTCGAATTTTTTATTGGCGGCTTTTAGTGCATGAATCATGTGTTCCACTTCCAAAACATTGACATCTTCATCGTTGGTATTGGTATGAATCAGTAATGGAGATTTCAGTTTTTCCGCATGCCATACTGGTGATCGCCTTTTATATTCGGCAATATCTTCGTTAATGGTTTTTCCGACATGATAATCTGCAGAAAAAAGGTCTGCATAACTGCTGTCTTTGTATCCTAACCGGGAGATTACGTCGGATACGGGGACTCCTGCAAAACCGCATTTGTAATCGTTCGGGTATTGGAACAGGTTCATCAGAGTAATCATACCGCCGTGGCTCCAACCCATAATTCCTATGCGGTTGCTATCCACAATGCTGTAATTTTCGACCATATATTCTTTGCTTGCATGCACATCCTGGTTTTCTAAACCGCCGTAGTCGATGTTTTCATAATTACTCCGGCCGTAACCGATACTGCCTCGGTAATCTGCTGCTACAACAATATATTCCTGAGCGATGAGTTCACGTATAAAATGGGCGTTATAAGTCGACATATCCCCGTGTACGCCACCGTGTACGAATACCATTAACGGGTATTTCTTATCGGTATCTACGTTTTTGGGAATGAAAACGTATGCCCAGAATTTCACGGGATTTCCTGCTCCTTCTGCAGTAGGGTTACTTTCTTTCCAACGAGGCGGCCCGCAAATGATTACTTTGTCGATATAGGCTACATCCCCTACTTTTTCGTACCAAAGTAGGTCATCTACTTTTTTGGCGATTTCATCGTATGTATGACTATAGTTGTTCAGAGTAGCCTGTATCTTACCGAGCTGTTTGTCCGTTTCCTGACCGGAACAAATGAAACCGGCCGTACTCAGAAAGGCCGATAAACATGCTGTGAAAATCCATTTGGAAAAACATTTCATATTATTGAAATTTTGAGTTGATATTATTTTATACAAATATAAAAAAAAGTCGGTCATCCTCGAATATGGCCGATAGTGGTTCATTTGAATTTCATACTTTATATAATTCGTTCGGAGAAGATAAATTTATGGAAAAAGAGGAGCCTGTTTTGAAAAGATTCGGTTTCCGGTACAGGTACCCATTGCATATTTTTTGTAATTTTACAACCGGTGAAAGGAGAAAATACGGTACAGATGGATGGGCTGCCTGTTCCGCAGCGGTATGGAGCTATTCTTGCGATAGCTTTCGGTATTACCGTATCTGTTTTGGACGGGACTATCGCCAATGTGGCGCTGCCTACCATTGCTTCCGATTTCAATGTTTCTCCGGCGGTATCTGTTTGGGTGGTTAATGCCTATCAGTTGGCTATTATCGTTTCTTTGCTCTCTTTTTCTTCATTGGGGGATATTATCGGGTATCGGAAAATATATCTGTTCGGACTGACATTGTTTAGTATTACCTCTTTTGCCTGTGCTTTATCTCATTCTTTGTTGATGTTGGTGATCGCACGTATTTTTCAAGGTTTTGGTGCGGCGGCGATTACGAGTGTCAATACGGCTTTGGTGCGGTTGATATATCCTCAGTGTTATTTGGGAAGGGGAATGGGGATTAATGCGCTGGTCGTAGCTGTTTCGGCGGCGGCAGGGCCTACGGTGGCGGCCGGTATTCTGTCGATAGGGGAGTGGCCCTGGCTTTTCGCTATCAATGTGCCGATAGGAATTATAGCGATTTTTCTAAGTTCCCGTTTTCTGCCTTATAATAAGAAGAGTACAGCTCGTAAATTCGATTTGTCGAGCGGCATAATGAACGGAATTACTTTCGGATTGTTGATTTTCATTATAGAAGGGTTTGCGCATGGGCTCAACATATCTTTTATGATAACCTGTTTTATCGTGATGTCGGTTACGGCATATTTTTATGTACGTCGCCAGTTGAGTCGGCCTTATCCTATATTTCCGGTAGATTTGTTGAAGATACCTATTTTCCGGCTTTCGGTGGGTACTTCCGTCTGTTCGTTCCTTGCTCAGATGTTGGCGATGGTTTCTTTGCCTTTTTTCTTACAGCATATAATAGGGCACGATGACGTGACTACCGGGTTATTGCTTACTCCGTGGCCGATTGCTACCATGATAGCGGCACCTCTTGCGGGGAGGCTGATGGAACGGATTCATGCGGGGATACTGGGAGGGGCAGGCCTATTTGTTTTTGCTGCCGGGCTTTTCTTGTTGGCATTTCTTCCTCAGGATGTGACGAACGGAGGTATCGTCTGGCGGATGATGATGTGCGGATTCGGTTTCGGGCTGTTTCAGTCGCCTAATAATAGTGTGATAATTTCTTCTGCTCCGCCTGCCAGGAGCGGAGGTGCAAGCGGTATGTTAGGAACGGCGCGGTTACTGGGACAGACGTCGGGAGCGGCTTTGGTAGCTTTGATGTTTAACCTTTTTGCCGGGCAGGGAACGCATTTCTCTTTGTTATTGGCGGGTATTTTTGCTGTAATCGCTGCAATAGTCAGTTGTTTGCGCATATCTTTGCCTTTGCCTGAGACATTGAGAAAGAAACCGGACATGTCGAGTAATAATAGAAACTAAAAATCGGATCAAATGAAAAAGAAACCAGTTTTCGTAGGTATCGGAGAGCTGCTTTGGGATATGTTGCCGGAGGGGAAAAAAGCGGGAGGCGCTCCGATAAATTTCGTCTATCACGCAACCCAGTTGGGTGCGGAGGGATATGCTGTGAGCAGTGTCGGGAAAGATGTTCTGGGAGATGAAATATTGAAAGAGTTGGATAAGAAGGGAATCCGGTATTTGATAGAAAGGACGCCTTTCCCTACGGGACAGGTGTTGGTGGAGTTGGGCGGTGCGGGAGTCCCCGATTATACCATTCTGGAGAATGTAGCGTGGGATCATATTCCTTTTACAGAGGCGGCAGTTGAGTTGGTACGGCGTGCGGATACGGTTTGTTTCGGAACATTGGCTCAACGTTCGCCCGAATCGGGAGAAACCATACGGAAATTATTGAGACAGGTGCCGGAAAGCGCTTTCCGTTTTTTCGATATCAATATGCGGCAGCATTATTATTCTAAGGAAATCATAGAAAGGTCATTGGAACTATCGAATGTTTTTAAGGTGAATGAGGATGAGTTTGCCGTATTGAAAGGGATGTTCGGGGCGGAAGGAACGGAGAAGGATGTTTGTTTACAGTTTATCGAACGTTTTGGGTTGAGGTATATGATACTTACGGCGGGAGCTTCATATAGTGCCGTATATTCTGCGGATGAATTTTCTGTAATTCCTACGCCTGCGGTAGAAGTGGCCGATACGGTAGGAGCGGGGGATTCTTTCTCGGGAGCTTTTATCTTTTCTCTGATTTCAGGAAAGAGCCTGTCGGAGGCTCATCGTTTTGCGGTCCGTATCGCTGCGTTTGTCAGTTCTGAGGAAGGGGCATGGCCTTCCTATGAAGGGAAAGAGAGCCTTTTGGAGATTTAGGAAATTAATTGGTCTGTATTTTGTATTTCTCGAAGTAATAGCAGGATATTTTAATAAAGATCAATATAGCGGAAGAAATGATGGAGAAAAATAAAAATGTTCCGGATGATGTTTTTGTAAACGGAGAGTTCTCGAAACAAACGGTCGTTTATGCTTCCAAAGCGGGGAACGATTTGAAAATGGATATCATTACCCGAAAAGGGGAGGCAAAAGGAAAGCCTTGTGTAATATTTATGGCAGGAGGTGGTTTTACACATATAGATAGGCTGCGCGATATTTACATTCCGTATATGACGCGGTTGGCGGAAGAGGGATTTATTGTAGCTACGATAGATTATCGGTTGGGATTGAAGGATAAAGCTCCCGGAGCGATACATGATTTACAGCTTTTGGAAAATGTAATAGAGGCAGCTGTCGAAGATGCTTGTGATGCGACCCGATATTTATTGGAGCATGCCGATAAATTGATGCTTGATTCTCATTGCATTATTATTTCCGGTTCCAGTGCCGGAGGAATGATAGCGCTTTCTGCGGATTGGAGTAAACGAAACGAACGGAAAGCTGCATCTGTCCTTCCGTCTGATTTTCAGTATAGTGGAGTGATCGGTTTTGCAGGAGCTTTATTCAGTAATTGTGGGTTACCGAAGTATGAAGTAGCTCCGGCACCTACTATGATGTTTCATGGAACGAACGATACGGCGGTATTTTATAAAGGGAAACGATTGGGTAATTATGTTATGTTGGGTTCGAGTAATTTAGTCGATTTGTTCGCTTTGGAAAATTATCCCTACTATATAAAACGATACAAGGGGAAGGGGCATGAAGTATCTGTATTGCCGATGCAGCAAGATCTGGATGAAGTGGTTTGGTTTATCCGGAAATATATTTTCGGACATAAACGGTATAAAGTAGATGTTTGGTTCGAGGATGAGGCAGAAGAGGTACAATGGTAATTCTTGTAACGATATAATCGAACGAATGCCTTTATGTTATCCATAGAGGCATTCGTTTTTGAACAGGAAATGATTTAGAGAAGGGAGGGGTTATTAAAAGGTATTTTACCTTGCGGATATCCGAAAACGTGTATTTGTTCGATTCTGAAAAATATTCGTGCAAAAAACATTGTCGCCGGATATTTTAATTGTTATTGAATATAAAATATTGTATAATAAATAAGAGGGAACCGATAACCTATAATTTACAAATATGTGAATGAGTGAGCGTACTTCTTTCTCAGAAGGTGTAGAAGAACAATACGGGGGATGTTTTAATGGCTCCATGCAACTATAAAATCTCGTGTGCCTTTATCCTGCAAAGCCTTTTCCGTTTCCGGTTGAATAGGCATGCTCCATTCTGTTACAAAAGCATCCCTGGAATTTTTATTGCTGTCGGCAGAGGATGGAAAATTCACGGCTTCTGCAATGGGATTCTCTTTTTTTCTACTTTCGGTTTCGTAGAAATTTTTGAATAAATTTTTCATCGTTATTGACATTTTAAATAAAATTGATACTATAAATATTTTTAATTTGTAAAATATAGGTCCTACTTTTATAATTAACGTTTTGATAATGTATATTAGTCTTTTATAACTACTTAAATTTATGAAAAATAAATTGAAAAACATAAAGATTTTTCATGAAATTTTATAGTATTTGCGACATCTCCGAACGGCAGGGTAAATCTGATATTTCTGTATTGTGGATTCGAGGTGGGATTATTATGGAAATCGCTCTTTGTAAAAATAACAGTCCCATAACTTATTTAAATTATGGGACTGTTATTTTTATCTGAAATTTGATTTATCTACGGTTTCCGAGGAATCGGAGCAGGTAAAGGAACAGATTGATGAAATCGAGATAGATAGTCAGTGCGCCTAAAATGGCTAGTTTTCTTACTTCTTCGGTTTGTTCCTGTTGTGCGAGTTGTTTGATTTTTTGTGCATCGTAAGCTGTTAAACCGGTAAAAATGATAATTCCTACGATTGAGATAATCCAGTCCATCATTTCGCTTTTCATAAAGATGTTAACGAGCATTGCGACGATAATACCGATTAATAACATTTTCAGGAGTTGCCCCATTGAGGTTAAATCCTGTTTGGTGGTATAGCCCATAAAACTCATGATGCCGAATGTTGCTGCACAAATCATAAAAGTCGATACGATAGAGCTGGTCGTGTATGCGAGAAAAATGACGGAGAGCGTCAGCCCATTCAATATTGCATAGGCGAAAAAAGATAATAAAGCCGTTTGCATCGACATTCGCATAATGCGTGCGACCATTACGCCTACGACGATTAATTCGGCGATAATCAATCCGAAAAATATGAAAGAGTTTCCGAATATCAGGTTGAGAAATTGCGGGGAAGATACGACAGCTAATGAAACCAATCCTGTAATAACAAGAGCAGCACACATCCATAAATAGACTTTTCTTACAAGGCTGTTTTGTCTTGCAATGACATTTTCTTGTGTGTTGGAAATTTCAAATGACATAATTAAAGATTTTATATTTTATCTGAGTAATGCAAAATTAATGAAAAAGGTTTAGGTGGCAAATTAAATCTTTGTATCGTATGACGATTTATCCGTTAAGAGATTCAAAGAGTGCTTTGCCATTCATTGAATAAACGTTTTTTTATTGTAATCGGTATGGATACAAACCGGAATATTCTGAAAGGGTTATTTCATAAAAGGTTTGGAATATTTTACGGTTCCGTGAATGCCGTGTAGCGCATTTGGTTTTAATTCGACAACCATACAATAATCATGGGGAATGTCGAACGGAAATTCGATACCGAAATCGATAGCCTTTTTGTATCCGAATCTCGGATAATAATTTTTATGGCCTATCAGAACGGCAGAACCATATCCCAGTTCAATGGCCCGCTTGTGGGCCTCACGAATTAAGGCGGAACCGATTCCCTGTCTTTGATACTGAGGATGAACGACAACAGGAGCTAAACCTAAAGATATAATACGCTGTTTTTCGGATACGATTTCTACTTTTGTCATAAGGATATACCCGATGATTTTCCCGTTTGATTCCGCTACTAAAGAGAGTTCTTCGATAAAAGCATCCGATTTGCGAAGGCGTTCCACTAAATGGTGTTCATTACGGTTGCTTTCTTTCACGTCTTTGAAAGAATATTCTATTAAATTGAAAACGGTCTGGTAGTCTGTCGTCTTTTCTTGTCTGATACTGAAAATCATAGGGTGATTTTTTATTATTTGTTGTTAGGCGTTTGTTTTAGTTTCGCCCGTATCCGGCTCAGGCTTACGGGAGTGATTCCTAAATAGGAGGCGAGATGTTCCAGCGGGATTCTTTGCAACAGGTCGGGGTTGTTTTCCAGGAGGGAAGTGTAACGTTCGGAAGCGTTTGTGAACAATAGGGAGATAAGTTTTTCTTCTGTTTGTAGAAATTCGGATTCGGCGAATTTCCTTCCCCAGTTGGCAATATGGATATCCTCTTTAAAAAGTTGATAGAGCGTGTAACGTTTCAGCAGATATAGAACGGAGTCCTCCATCAGTTCTACCGTTTCATATCCCGGTCGGTTATTTACGTAACTTTTAAGGGAAACAATAGTGTCACCCTCTTTTCCGATCCAAAAGGTTACCTCTTTTCCGTCGGTAGGAATGTAAGCTCTTGCAATTCCTTTCTTTATGAAAAAGATGTTTGTTTCAATTTTTCCAGTTTCGAGTATATGGTGGTTTTTCGGATACGTTATTTCTGATAAATGCTTTTTTAATTTGTCTACGGATGTTGCTGGCATCGGATAAATCCTGTTTATAATTTCATGGATGTTCATTGGATGGATTATTTTTTGTAAAAATATTAAATAATAAAAATGGATTGTCATTTGTGGTATATTTTCTTATCAAATGTAAAGAGAAGTGTTTTTTTCCCGGATTAATTTTGTATCTGGTAAAAATAAGGATAATATGAATTGGGTTATTTTGATTATTGCCGGATTTTTTGAATCGGGTTTTGCTTTCTGTCTGGGAAAAATGAAAGAAGTTACAGGTTTGGCATATTACCTTTGGGGAGCGGGTTTTCTGATCAGCCTGGCATTGAGTATGATATTACTCGCTAAAGCGGTACAAACGTTGCCTATCGGTACGGCATATCCGGTATGGACGGGTATCGGAGCTGTGGGTACGGTGATATTGGGTATTGTATTTTTTCACGAGCCTGTTTCTTTCGCCCGTTTGTTTTTTATTACGACTTTGATAGCCTCTATTATAGGATTGAAGTTAGTATCTCATTAGAAGAAGGGAAAGCATGTATCCGGATTGTCGGAAATGACGTTCGTCTTTTTAAAAAAGGAAGGAAAGTGCGTATTATGCCGATTGTATTTATAGTCGGGTTGAAATTTATTTAACCTAAAATCCGCAACTATCATCCAATACACGATTAAGGGTAGATTTATGAGTCGTTAGTAGTAGCTTTCAGTAAAAAGCAACAGCACAACATCAATATGTAGCCAACATCCCCTTACCCCACGATGCGACTTGAGGTAATACGCAGATTCTAACCGGAAAGAAAGGATTCTTATCCGAATTCTGTTTTGAAGGGTTTTGCATAAGCGCGGTTC
>DVIX01000037.1 GCA_018710935.1 Candidatus Avirikenella pullistercoris
TATAGGTCTGCGAACCGAATGTAACGTTCGCTACATCCTTTAACAATACCTGTGCTCCATTTTCCAAAGTACGGATTACAATATTTTCATACTCTTCCGGAGTAGAAATAGCCGGAGGCAATACGACCGTATAAGTAAATTGCGTTTGGGGCGGGGCAGGCGCTCCGCCCAGTTTCCCCACCGGGAAAACACCGCTCTGCGATTCAATAGCAGAAGTTATATCATTGATACTCACTCCCAGATAATCGAGTTTATCCGGTTCTATCCATATACGCATGGAATATTCTCCGGCACCCATTACGGATACTTTCCCTACACCATTGATTTTTAACAGCTCATTCTGAATATTGATCATGGCATAATTGGAAAGGAAATTTCCATCATACCTTCCATCGCTATAAAGCGCTACAACCATAAGGAAGCTACTCATCGTTTTATTGGTAGTAACCCCTTGTTCCCGTACGACAGCCGGAAGCATAGGAACAGCTGTCGATGTGCGGTTTTGAGTAAAAATTGTATTCATATCGGGATCGGAGCCGATATCGAACGTTATCTGCAAAGACATAGAACCGTCATTGGCGCTCGTGCTTTGCATATACATCATATCGCTTACCCCCATAATACTTTGTCCCAGCGGCGTAGCCACGGACTCATCTACCGTTACGGCATCCGCTCCCTGATAAGAAGCCGTTACTTCCACGACAGGCGGTGTAATATCCGGATATTGTTCGATAGGCAACTGTTTTACCGACAGCAATCCCAGTATGACGATAATAATGGAAATAACCATCGCTAAAATAGGCCTGCGTATAAAAATATTTCCCATAGCCTATTCTCCTTTAACGTTCGTTCGTGTATGTTCCGTTATTTCATTCCGTACCAGGACCGGTTTTATTTTCATTCCGTTATGCACTTTGGAAAACCCTTCCAGCAATACCATATCTCCTTTTTCCAAACCGGAAGCGATTATACGGTACGGCCCATAAATATCTCCTATTTCCACATTCCGGAAATGTACCGTACTATCTTTTGCTACGACATAAACATTATAATTGCCCTGTATCTCGTTAACGGCTTGTTGCGGAACCAATACGGCTTTTCTGTTTTTCCCTATATCGGCACTGACACGAGCAAACTGTCCCGGTTTAAGCAATTTATCCGGATTCGGGAAATAAACCTCCATAACAATCGTCCCGGTCTGATTATTGACCTGAGGTTGAGTGTATTTATAAATACCGGAATAAGGGTAAACCGTATCATCCGATAACGTCAATCTAATATTGCTCAGAAAATTATCGTTTTCATAAGAAGCCGACACAACCGAATCCTGCTGTACGATCTGTAAATAGGTTTTCATCGGCAGGGAAAGCAGTACCGATATGGAATCTATATCCGAAATCGTTGTCAGAACCGTATATTGAGTACCTACCCCTACATAATCGCCGACCGAAGGATTGGAAGCCGCTATAATCCCGTTACCCGGAGCATATATGGAGGTATATCCCAAATTCAGGTCTGCAGTAGTCAAGTTCGCTTCGGCAGCCTTTACCGACTCCCTCGCACTCGCAAGCGTAGCAGTAGCTTCATCAAGGGCACTTTGAGAAATTGCATTGATACGGGCTAACGGAACACTTCTTTTATAATTGCTTTCCGCTTCCGTCAATTGAGCCTTGCTGCTCATTAATTGTGCACTCGCCTGAGCCCGGGCAGCAATAAATGGAGCCGGATCTATTTTATACAACAGCTGTCCTTTTTTTACAGGCATTCCGTTATTAAAATTTTTCATTATTAAAAAACCGCTGATACGAGGCTGTATTACATAATTGCTTTTACTGTAAGTCTGCCCTACAAAAGCCCTCCTGTTCGGAATCGTATCTTCCAATACTTCCGTCGTCTGTATATTGAAAAGAGGTTCCGCAGTTTCCGCCCTATTTTTATGTTTACAGGAAAAGAGCAGTACCGATACGATAAATAAATAGATATATTCCTTTGTCATAATAATATATAATATAAGAATTTCCAATCCGGATTGTAAGAGATGAACAAAAAATATACCACTCAAAAGAAGACTTTTTCTTTGCTTCCGAAAAAAGAATGAATCTTTGATTTTTTTTATATATTTGCCCCGTTAAACGGATTTAGCATTGCAAAATGCTCGAATAAAAATTTAGTAAATCTCAATTTTATGAAATTAGCAGAAATTCTTGCAATCTCAGGACAACCGGGGTTATATAAATATATAGCTCAAAGCAGGAACGGCATTATTGTAGAATCATTGGCAGACGGGAAGCGAATCCCTGTTCAGGGCACATCCAAAGTCAGCTCTTTAGGAGATATCGCAATATTTACAGAAACTGCAGACGTGCCTTTGGCTGAAGTTTTTCAGAATATTTACGATATAAACAAGGGAGCAGAAGCTATCAGTCCCAAATCGCCGAACGAAGCTTTAAAGAAAGAGATGAAACGGTTTCTGCCGGAATACGATGAAGACAGGGTACACGTTTCCGATATGAAAAAATTGTTTTCCTGGTACAATATTTTATTAAAAGCCGGTATTACAACTTTTGTAGAAGAAGAAACCGAAAAGACAGATGCGGTTGAAGAACCCGAAGCAGATAAAAAAAGCATCAAAAAAGTAAAAGATGCAAACTCTCTGAAAGACGATGCTAAGGAACCAAAGTCCGCTAAAGTTGCTGCAAAACCGGTAAATACCAAACCGGCAGGGGCTAAAGTCGCCAAACAAAAAACAGCTCCGAAAGCGAAATAATCACATTTCTGAAATATAAAAACGGATATTGAATATCAATTCAATATCCGTTTTTGTTTGTCGGAAAATATTTTTCGAACGATAATATTCCTTAACTATTCGTCATTATATTTACCAATTAATCGGCGTTTTTCCCACCGATTCCAAATATTCGTTCGCTTTGACAAAATGCCCGCATCCCATAAAACCACGATAAGCAGACAAAGGGGAAGGATGTACCGTTTTCAAGATACAATTAATGAAAGGGTCTATCACCGCACCTTTTTTCTGGGCATACGACCCCCAAAGCATATATACGATTTTGCTGAAATTGGAATTGACCGCATTTATTACTGCATCGGTAAATTGTTCCCATCCTTTATTGGCATGAGAGGTAGGAGAACTTGCACGTACCGTCAGTACAGAGTTCAGCAGCAGCACTCCCTGTTGTGCCCAACGATCGAGATTCCCCGTCGAAGGAACGGGAGTTCCCATTTCGTTATGTATTTCTTCAAAAATGTTCCGTAAAGAAGGCGGAAATTCTATTCCGTCATTTACAGAAAAACACAAGCCATTTGCTTGCGAAGGGCCATGATAAGGATCCTGCCCTATAATAACGACTTTAATATCGGCCGGAGCACACATATCGAAAGCACGGAAAATATTTTTTCCTGCCGGATATACGGTATGATGTGCATATTCTTGTTTGACAAACCGTACGAGTTCGGCAAAATAATCTTTTTCAAACTCGTCTTTCAACAGTTCTTTCCAAGGTTCCGCAATCCTAACATCCATAATTAAAAAATCTTTTCTTTACGTTCAGCCCTATAACCGGGTTATTTAATGGTAAAGAAAAGATTTTTTTATCAAAAATAAAAGTGGTTTATTTCTTCACATCGTAAAAACAACGTTTCGGAGAATATACCTTGCCTTCTTTGACCAATTCCTTAATCGTTTTACTTACAGCTTCTTTATCTGCTCCTACTGCCGTAGCAATGTCACCCGGACGCATTGCGCCGTTTTTGCCTAACGCTTCCAAAATTTTATCTTCCATAATTTTAATATTATTAATTGTTTGTTCAAATATAAAATGAATTTACCAAATTTCGAAAATTTATTTTAATGTAAAAGCGTTTTGATTTTATTCCATTGTATAAAATATTTCTATCTTTATTAAGTTTTAAATAGTAAATGATATACAATACAGATTTATGAAACGAATATTATTATTTATTCTAGTACTGTTAAATGCAAACTTAACTGCATTCTCCCAAAATTATGAATTAACAAAAGTAATGCCGAACGATCCGGAAATTCGCACAGGTAAGCTGGATAACGGCATGACTTATTATATCCGTAAAAATGATAAACCGGCAGGAATGGCAGAATTTTATATTATCCATAATGTAGGTGCCATACAAGAAAAACCGGAACAGAACGGATTAGCGCATTTTCTGGAACACATGGCTTTTAACGGGACCGAACATTTCCCCAATAAACAATTATTGAATTACTTAGAAACAATAGGCGTACAATTCGGTCGGAATGTAAATGCCTATACTTCGCAGGAAGAAACCGTATATAGCATGACCGATGTCCCTATGACACGGGAAACGATTTTAGACAGTGCATTGCTTATCCTTCGCGACTGGTCGCATTATATCTCATTACTGCCGGAAGAAATCGATAAGGAACGCGGTGTTATCTTAGAAGAACTCCGTACAGGCAGGGATGCTTCCCGCCGGATGTTCGACAAATCTGCTCCGTTGATTTACAACCACACCAAATATGCCGACCATTTGATTATCGGAACCGAAGAAATCCTGAAAAATTTCAAGCCGGAAGAGATAAAAGCATTTTATAATGAATGGTATCGGCCGGACTTACAAGCTATTGCAATAGTCGGAGATTTCGATCCCGATACCGTTGAAGAAAAAGTAAAGGAATTATTTGCCTCTGTTCCGGGCAGGGAAAATCCCACACCTAAAGAAGAGATCGTTATACCTGATTACAATAGAGATGAAGCATTAATCGTTACGGACCCGGAACAAACCTATACGACAGCCACTATCTTTTACCCGAACAATATATTTCCGATAAAAGACAACGATAAATATTCAGCACAAGTGAAAAATATGACTTTTACACTTATAACCACTATGCTGAATGAAACGTTAAACGATATCGCACAGCAACCTGATGCTCCGTTTTTATATGCCGGCGTAGGTTACGGCAGCCGATCCGTTAACAGCGATTATTTTTACGGAGGGGTAGTAACCTCAGAAAATACCCTTCCGCAAGGAATAGAGGCACTAACCGTCGAAATAGAACGGGTACAACGTTATGGATTCAGTCAAAGTGCATTGGACCGGGCGAAAGCCAATATATTGAAAGCGAATGAAACCGCATACGAAAATAGAAATGACCGTAAAAACAGCTATTTCATAAACCAAATACAAGATAATTTTTTAGGCAATTACCCCATGTTATCGGCAGAGGAAGACTATAAAATAACCAAAAATTTTATCGAAAAAGTCAGTTTAGACGAAGTCAATGCCATGATTCCTGAATTAATTCCCGAAAAATATGTCGCTATTATAGCGAATACCCCTGAAAAAACGGATATTCCTGTTCCTGATGCAGCCGAGATTCTTGCCGCTTATAAAAGAGGAAAAACAGCAGAAATAGAAAAAGCGACAACCCAGGAAAACATACAACCGTTAATCAATGAAAACATTGCTCCGGGAAGAATCACTGCTTCCGAAACAGATGAATTGGGAAATATCGTATGGAAGCTTTCAAACGGCGCAAAAGTTGTTTTCAGAAAAACCGATTTCAAACAAGATCAGGTATTGTTCGCAGCATATGAAAAAGGAGGCAGTTCTTTATTGGAAAATGAAGAGATGATACCTTTAGAATTTTTAGGCTCTGTGGTTAGTTCGAGCGGGCTCGGCAATTTATCGGCTAACGAACTGAGAAAAGCATTGGCCGGTAAATCCGCTTATGTAGGTATTTCTGTTTCCGACTATAACCACGGGCTTTCAGGGAGTGCTTCTTCTACCGACATCGAAACTTTATTGCAATTGGTTTATCTGTCCTATGCACATCCCCGCTTCGATGAAACAGATTTCGATGTAACCATGAACAAAATCGCTTCCTCTCTGAAAAATTATGAAGTAGATCCGGGAGCCGCTATGACCGACAGTATTCTGAAAACAATTTACGGAAGTAATCCGCGTGTCGTTACGACTGCTCAAGCGGCCCAGAATATGAATAAGGTTACCCTTAACCAACTTCGTAAAATATATTCGAAATTATATAACGGAGCAAACGGTGTTACTTTCTATATTGTCGGAAACGTCGATGAAGAAATTCTGAAACCACTTGTAGAGAAATATTTAGCCTCTTTAAACCGAAATGAAATCAAAAATTGGAACAATGTGAATTTAGAACCTTTACAAGGCGATATTTCCAATATTTTCCATCGTAAACAAGAAACTCCCAAAAGTAGTGTCCGAATGGATTTTAAAGGAGATTTCAATTATAATCTCGACAATATCATTGCACTCGATATGCTCACCCATATATTAAGAATACGATATACGGAATCGATTCGTGAAGAAAAAGGCGCTACCTATGGAGTAGGAGTAGGTAATAGTACTTCCGACATTCCGAAACCGGCATATTCCCTAACCGTTTCCTTCGATACCAACGGCGATGTAGCGGAAGAAACATCGGAACTTATTATCGACGAAATTGAAAAAATAGCAAAAAATGGTCCGATGGACAATGATTTAACAAAGGCTAAAGAAGTGTTCTTAAAAAATTTCAATAACAATCTCAAGGAAAACAATGCATGGCTAAGTTGGATACTCGCTTACCACGAAAAAAATATGAATTATTACGATGACTATGTTTCCATTGTTTCTTCCATCAACAAACAAAAACTTCAGAATCTTGCCCGGCAAATTCTGGAAAGTCGCAGTAAATTCAAAATCATCATGCTGCCTGAACAGTAATAGCAGTTATTTAACAAGACACTTCAAATAAAAACATATAAAAATTTTATAACAAGCCTTTTATTTATCCAGTAAGAGGCTTGTCTCTTTTATATATTGTATAATATCCTCCTGCCGGGAAGGATGAAACCAGGTTATGGTTTTATCTTTATTGAACCATGTCATTTGCCGCTTAGCATAACGCCGTGAATTTTGCTGGATAGCCAGAATTGCTTCTTCCTTACTACAATTTCCATCAAAATAATCGAAAAATTCTTTATAACCGACAGCCTGCAAAGCGTTAAGGGAACGCAACGGATAAAGGGTACGTGCTTCTTCTTCCAATCCTTCCTCCAACATCATTTCCACCCGTCGGTTAATACGCTCATATAATTCTTCCCTCGGACGTGTAAGCCCTATTTTAATAATATTGAAATCCCGGCTCTTCCCTTTATGAGTCCTCAGCAAAGAATAAGGCTTTCCCGTACCGATACACACTTCAAGGGCACGAATAATTCGTTGAGGATTATTTTTATCCACCTGTTCATAATAAACAGGGTCCAACTTTCTCAAACGTTCCAATAAAGGGGATAATCCTGCGATTGCATACTCCTCATTCAATTGTTTACGCAATTCCCAATCGGTATCCGGCAAATCGTCCATTCCATTGCAAAGAGCATCTATATAAAGCCCTGAACCACCCGTAAGCAATACATACGCATGCGTACGGAAAAGCTCTTTTAGCAATTCAAGCGCTTCTATCTCGAATTTTCCGCAAGTATAATTCTCTTTTATGCTTTTACACTGAATGAAATAATGTTTGACCGCATCCAATTGTTCTTTTGAAGGAACAGCTGTCCCGACAGTCATTTCCGAATATATTTGGCGAGAATCAGAAGAAACGATAGGAGCATCGAACTCTTTTGACAGAGCGATACTCAAATCCGTTTTACCGACTCCGGTAGGGCCTAAAAGAACGATCAGATTATTCGTCATCGTAAGAATCGTCTCCTTCAAAATCGTTAAAATCATCCATCATCTCTTCAAAAATGGATTTATTGTTAGTCGGTTTCGTTGCATCGTACTGGTCTGGAGCATCTCCATTTGCCAGAACCACACGCGGATATTCATATCCGTCTTCCCGTTTTTTCGATTGCGTCAATTCCAAGAAGAAGGCCCGATCTCCCAACATATCGAATACGAATATAAGGCGTTCCTTCTGCTTCCGGATTATTTGTCCCAACAATACATTTTCCATGGCAACAGGAGCGAGTTCATCCTCCGCATCATTACCGAAACCCATATCTTCCGACGTAAACTCTTTCAACTTCTCCCAATTATCATTCGACAGGAAAAAAGAAGACATCTCCTTATCGTTATAGTTCAAATCCCCGCAAATAAAACGATAAAAATCCTTTAAAGTCATATCATAAGGAATTTCATAATCCCGAATGAAATTATCGTCTTCATCGCTCAACATCCTAAAACCAAAAATCATTGACATATCCTATCTGTTTT
>DVIX01000038.1 GCA_018710935.1 Candidatus Avirikenella pullistercoris
ATCCGCACGATCCCCTTACCTCCAATATTACGATAGGCTTCTCCGTTGCATTAAACACATCGAAACTTCCTTCCACAACCTCTCCTGCAAAAAGCCGGCCTAAACTCTCAGTACCCAAATTTACAATTTTACCCCCGGCCTCGTACAGTTTATAAATATTGCTATCGGTTACCGTTGTTTTTTGTTCAGCAATCTCTACCTGCCTATCTTCCTCGCCAACCGTCGCTCTATTGCTGGGACTGCTTCCTCCACATGCCACAAGAAAAAATAAAACGAATGCCGATATAAGCTCTATCCTATTTTTCATTCTGTTCTTCTGTCTTCTTTTCTATTTTGTGCAATTTTCCTTTCTTCATCAAATCCTCTGCAATTCTATCCAAAAGACCGTTTATAAATAAACTGCTGTTTGCCGTACTATAATATTTGGATATTTCGATATATTCATCCAGTGTAACTTTTACGGGAATGAGCGGAAATTCGGTAATTTCCACCAACGCTTCCAACATCAACAACTTGTCCATAAAAGCGATACGATCGACATCCCAGTTTTTTGCAAAAGACTCGATATATGAAATATTCTGTTTATAATTAACCACAGATTTTATAAAAAGCTCCTTTACAAACTCAACATCTTCCTCGTCCCTATACAAGGGCATCAACACAATATCCGGAGACTTTTCGTTCTGACATTGTGCCTGCCTCATATTATTAACGGTTTTAATCACATAACTCGTTATGAACTCCACTTCGTCCATCCAATAAATAGACATCTCCTCCAATACCTCATACAGGTAATCGAAATCCTCTATTTCATTCTGGTAAAAAGCGATTACCAAAGCCTTATCTTCATTATATCCGCACTTAGTATTATTCATATACTTCGAATAGTACTCCTTTTCACTCATATTGAGGAAAAGTTTCTTTATCAACTCCGGATACTTGCTCCAAGAAAGCCCGTTTTTGGAAAGATAACCATTCAACGCACTGCTTTTCCGCAACTGCGATATTACCCTATTTTCCACAAATCTCAAATTGGGATTAAGGTCTTCTTCCGTAGGCCTGAGCTTCGTTTTTCTTTGCTCAATCACATTTTCGGCATAATCAGCTACATCAACAATCAAATGAAGTATTAAATGATAAAGCTCATAACTTTTATTTATGCTGAATAATAAATTCCGCTGTGATGCAATCAATGATTCCCCCTCCGTCTGAAAATGGCTGTAAAGAGCCTTCATTACCTTAATTCTCAATAACCGTCTGCTTATCATGTATCCAAAATATTACCAGTAAATTCAACAAGGCCTCAATTTTTCTTTCACTGACCGACAAATCGATTTTCGCCTTCTCATCAAATATACATGCAAAGATAACCAACTATTTCTTATTTACAATCATTTATCAAGGATTTCAAAACTATATAATTTCGACTAAAAACCGCTTCCCCTACACCGATTTCCGAATTACCATCTCCCTGTTATTATCAATATCAATCCGCTATGATAAAAAAACAAATGAGAGTATTTCGCATACTCTCATTTGTTCACCGAATTATCGATTTCGACGCTTTTATATATGAATCGCTTCATTATGCGATGCTCCTGCCGCTTCCATAACCGCTTCCGAAAGAGTAGGATGCGGATGTATGGTGTGAAGTATCTGTTTGGCAGTCGCCCCCAGCGCCAACGATATACCTGCTTCCATAATCATCTCGGTAACATTGGTCCCTATAAAATGGGCGCCTAAAAGTTTATCTGTTTCCGCATCGAATATCAATTTAATGAAACCGTCTTTATTTCCCATGGCCGTAGCCTTTCCCGACGCCGTATAAGGGAATTTTCCGATACGAAGCGCATATCCTTTTTCGATGGCTTCTTTTTCTTTCAACCCCACAGAAGCAATCTCCGGAGAAGTGTAAACACATGAAGGAACATTCGAGTAATCTATCGGTTCCGGATTGCATCCGGCAATCGCCTCCACACAACATATAGCTTCCGCCGATGCCACATGCGCCAATGCAGGAGTAGCTATAATATCGCCGATAGCGTATATTCCCGGTACATTAGTCCGATAATATTCATCTACTTTTATTTTGCCCCGTTCTGTTTCTACACCGAGCTCTTCCAAACCGATACCGGCAATATTCGCAGCTACGCCGACCGCCGACAAAACGATTTCCGCTTCTAATTCCTGCTCGCCTTTAGCCGTTTTTACCAATACTTTACAAAGGTCTCCGGAAGTATCTACACTCTGAACAGCCGCTCCGGTCATAAAATTCAATTTAGCCTTACGGAAAGCTCTTTCCAGATATTTGGAAACTTCTTCATCTTCCAATGGGACTAAATTAGGCAAATATTCCACTACTGTAACCTTAGTACCTAACGCATGATAAAAACTTGCCAATTCCACTCCGATAGCCCCCGAACCGATTACAACCATACTTGCCGGTTGCTTCTCCAATGTCAAAGCTTGGCGATAAGCGATAATCTTTTTGCCATCGATAGGAATATTGGGTAATTCCCGGGCAGAAGCTCCTGTTGCAAGAATAATATGTTTGGCATTCACTTGTTGTACCGTTCCGTCTGCCGCTTTAACCTCTATCTCTCCAGGTTTCAATAAGCGGGCAAATCCCTCTATTACAGTTACTTTATTTTTATTCAAAAGGAACTGTACCCCTTTACTCATCGTTGCCGAAACACCACGGCTACGCGCTATAATTTTTGCAAAATCAGGTTTTACCTCTCCCGTAAAATCGATACCGAATTCTGCAGCCTTCGTAAACTCCTCATACGCATGGGCACTTCTTAAAAGCGCCTTTGTGGGAATACATCCCCAATTCAAACATACGCCACCCAATTCCGCTTTTTCTACAATAGCAACACTTTGTCCTAACTGTGCCGCACGGATAGCTGCCACATAACCGCCTGGACCACTTCCGATTACAACAACATCAAATTCCATAATTATAGTTTTAAACTGATTTTATCAAAAATCGAATTAATTAAAAACCGATATTTTAAAATTTATTACAAAAATATTCAATTTTCCCTTAGAAAAAACATTTTCCTTTTCAATACTGCTAAAAAATGATAATAGCCAAGGGCAAGAGTGTAAGGCGATTTTGTGTATTATCGTCACCGCACGGAAGAGTGAAGCATGGCAGCGAATATTTTCATGGCAGTTTCTTTCGATAATTGGCTTGTCATGCTCCGATATGCCAAAATCCAATTTCAATCAAAACAATAAATTCTATTACGGTTATAATAATTAAGATACTCCATATTACAAGTAAACGACGTCCCAAATTCCTTTTATTTTCATATCGTAATTTTATCGACTCCCTACGCCCTGAATTATATCTGATACGACAAAATACAAATGGAATAACAATAAGAATAACAGTTATTAGTATTTGTATTACCGAAGGAATTCTTAATTTATTTATAACAGATAACAGAGGAAGAAAAAAAGTGCAATACCAGCACATGGCAATCAGCATATTCCCATCACCCGGACTCTGGTTTTGTCGGTGAAACCGCTCGCCGAGATACCATACATAATCAATTAGGGACACATCAAGCCTGAATTTCATGCCATTCAGATGAAGAATACTTTAATACAACAATATCCGACAACTAATTGTTTTCAGCAATCGGCCGTTTATTAGCAACCTCATGCAGTAATTTTACTATTTTACTCTTCTCTTCAAACCGCTATTTTCAGTTTCTAATAAATTCTCGGCCCGATAAAACGGTCGGATTTAGGATTCTGGTATGGATTGAATTCAAATCTTCGTTTGGATTTTACCGGAGTCCCCTCCGGACGTTTCAGATATAATCGGCTCACATCGAAATAATAACCTTTATTACCCTTATTTTTTTCCAATAAATGATAATATTCACAATCTACCGTAATATACATTCTTCGGGCGACAATCGCTCCTAAAGAGTTCAAAATATCATTCTGGTCACTCCGATAAAGGACATGCCATGGAGAATCTTTCGAGATTCCTGTCCCCGAAGAGTATATCGTATTTTTCAACATTCGCAATTTATAGGAGTATTCCAAAGCTTTCTCCAGATTCCCCTCATTCTGATATACATAAGTCATCAAATTAATGAAATTGAGGTTAAAAGGTTCGTGCTCCAACGATTTTCCGCAATAATAAAGTATTTTATCGAACAATATCGGTGAAATAAGGGAATCACTCGTATTCTGGGCAAGTACCATCATTACGCTGTCTGCATAATTCCGAACCTCAAGCGGTTTATAATTATCATTAAAGACGTAACCATAATACAAATGCCTGTACTCTTCCAGATTTAAGGTGGTATCTCCCGCCATATAACGGGAAAACAATTTCGGATAAAAATAGGGAGAATCCGCCTGACTGACCGCAACCTCTATCGCCTTAGAATCGGGAGCGACAGGATTTTCCGGAGAAGGTACCTGTGCTTCTGCCCGGACAAAAGAAAACAATGCAAAAAATAATATGAAATATCTCAATTCAGCCATAGCTTTAAAAATTAAAACCTTCTATTATTAACGATAATAGAAGGTAAAAATATATGCAATAATAAAAAGATTTCTTTTAAAAACGGAATTATAAACTATATTTTTCAATATTGTTTTTAATTTTTTGCACGACACGTTCCGATACCGGCACCAAAGGTAATCGCAGATGATTATCTATCAATCCTTTCAATGTAAGAGCCGCTTTTACCCCCGCAGGATTTCCTTCTTCAAAAAGTGCATCGGTAACTTCCTGCAACCGCTTAAAATAAGCCTGTGCCGTCACAAAATCACCCTTCAATGCGACATGCACCATTTTACAAAATTCTTTCGGGAAAACATTGGCAACAACTGAAATAACTCCGTCACCTCCTTGCGATATAAGCCCCAAGGTCAGATTATCTTCTCCTGATAATACAGAAAATCCTTCCGGACGTCCCCGCAAAATATATCCTGCCTGTCCCAAATTTCCCGATGCCTCTTTTACGGCCACAATATTGGGTACTTCATTCGCCAATCGGAGAACCGTATCCGCATTCAGATTGACGCCCGTACGCCCCGGAACATTATACAATATAACAGGGATCGGAGAAGCCTCTGCAATAGCTTTAAAATGGGCATACATTCCCTGTTGGGAAGGTTTATTATAATAAGGAGTTACGGAAAGAATAGCCTCTATTCCTGTCAAATCGGACTCCCGAAGGTCTGCAACTACCTGAGCCGTATTATTTCCCCCGATACCCACAACAACAGGTTTACGTTCCCCATTTACCTCTTTCACACATTTTATAACAGCCTTCTTTTCCTCTTTATTCAAAGTAGCACTTTCTGCTGTCGTTCCCAAAACGACTAAAAAATCGACACCTCCCGTAATCGTATAATCGACTACCTTTTCCAAAGCCGGAAAGTCGACGGCACCGTCCTTTTTAAAAGGAGTGATAAGAGCCACTCCTACTCCTCTAAGGCTGTTCATAATCCTTTATTTTAGTTTATACATGTTCTTCCTTTACCAACTCCATTCCTTGCCGTATCGCCTCTCTATTTGCCGGAATAGTATGATGCAACCGTTCCGGCAACGACTTACGCAATCCTTTATCGACACTATCCAAAGAAACAATCGGTTTTACCTTCAAATATCCTCCCAACACAACCATATTAAACACACGGGTATTTCCTTTTTTAGCCGACTCACTGGTAGCCTCTATCGAATACACCCGGATATCTTTCCGGGTAGGTTTATGCGAAATACCATTCGGATCGTATATCAATACTCCCCCTTTCTTTACCGAATGCTCGAATTTATCCAGCGACTGCTGATTCAATACAATTACAGTATCGTACTCATGGACAATCGGCGAACTGATCCGTTCATCACTGATGATTACCGTTACATTAGCCGTTCCCCCCCGCATCTCCGGACCATACGATGGCATCCAGGTCACTTCCTTACCCTGCATTACAGCAGAATAGGCCAATATTTTACCCATCGACAATACTCCTTGCCCTCCAAAACCGGCAATTATAATTTCTTCCTTCATGCGCTTTACAATTTATTGAATCGTTTAAAACGTCCGAGTTATATTTACCAGCTTTTATGCAAATATAAAACAAATGTTTTAATTTTTAACAATTTTATTCATTTTTTATATCTCCGAGCGGATACGCCTCATGCATATGCTCTTCCATCCATTGGTTGGCAGCCACAGGCGACAATTTCCAACCGGAATTGCAGGTCGCTACAATTTCGACAAAAGAAGTCCCTTTATTATTCATTGAATTTTCAAAAGCTTTACGAATCGCTTTTTTTGCCTGCCGTACAGCAGCCGGTTTATGTACGCTCTGACGAGTAATGTAACATACCCCGTTCAAATGAGCCAACATATCCGCTATTTTTACAGGAAATCCATGTAAAGCTGGAATACGTCCTTCCGGAGTAGTGGAAGTTTTCATGCCCACTAAAGTAGTAGGAGCCATTTGTCCTCCGGTCATTCCGTATATCGCATTGTTAATAAAGATAATCGCAATATTTTCTCCCCGATTGCAGGCATGTATGGTTTCTCCCGTACCGATAGCGGCCAAGTCGCCGTCTCCCTGATAAGTAAAAACCAATTTCTGAGGAGAAAGCCGTTTGAGAGCCGTTGCAATAGCAGGAGCCCTGCCATGCGCCGCTTCCACCCAATCGATATCGATATAATCATAAGCCAGAACCGAACAGCCCACAGGAGAAACACCGACAGCAAGTTCTTCCAGCCCCATTTCTTCTATCACCTCTGCAATCAATTTATGCACTACCCCATGGCTACACCCTGGACAATAATGCATCGTATTATCTGTTATTAAGCGTGGTTTCTGATAAACCAATTTTTCTTCCGCTTGCCCTATATTTTCCGCCATAATATATCTTGACAAGTTTAATTTTCAACATTAAAATAATTTTACCTGCAAAACTATTTTTCGACAATAGTTTTTTTCAAAGCGTCCAACACTTCATTCGGAGAATGAATCATTCCTCCCATTCTTCCGTAATGATGAACCGGAATATCACTACCTACCGCCAATTTCACGTCCTCTACCATCTGTCCGCAACTCAATTCCACGGCAAGGAAACCTTTTACCTTTTTCTTCAATTCCGCCAATTCCTTATGGGGGAACGGAAACAGAGTAATCAAACGGAACAGACCCACTTTCAATCCTTCTTCACGCGCCAACTCCATCGCTTTTTCTCCTATTCGGGCAGAAGAACCATATGCCACAATAATATAATCGGCATCCTCACACCCTATTGCTTCATAACGCACTTCATTTTTTTCTATTTCACGATATTTTGCCTGAAGTTTATGATTATGCTCTTCCTGTATGTGCGGTTCTAATTGCAATGAAGTCACGATATTCCGCTTTCTGTTCTTTTTACCCGTAACCGCCCAACTTCCGTAACGTTCTTCTATTTCCTTATCGGTAAGGCGCGGCCTTATCGGCTTTAAAGTAACTTTCTCCATCATCTGACCGATAATACCGTCTGCCAGTATAATCACCGGATTCAAGTACTTAAATGCCAAATCGAACGCCAATTCGACAAAATCATTCATCTCTTGTACGGAAAAAGGAGCCAATACGATCATATTATAATCGCCGTGTCCTCCGCCCTTCACTATCTGAAAATAGTCGGATTGCGCCGGCTGAATCGTTCCCAAACCAGGGCCGCCACGCGAAACATTCACGATAACGCAGGGCAACTCTGCTCCAGCCAGATAAGAAAGGCCTTCACACATCAAACTAATACCCGGGCTCGATGAGGATGTCATTACTCTTTTACCTGCTGCCGCCCCACCATAAACCATATTGATAGAAGCCAATTCACTCTCTGCCTGCAACACGACCATTCCAGTCGTTTCCCAGGGTTTCAGCTCCATCAATGTTTCTATTATCTCCGTCTGAGGTGTAATGGGATAACCGAAGAAACCGTCACAACCACAACGTATAGCTGCTTCGGCAATCACTTCGTTCCCTTTCATTAAACGAACCTCTTCCATAATATTCAATTTCGCTTTAAATGATTAATTAAGTTTCGATAAATTAACGGCTTTCGCCTTATTTCCCAAATAACTCCGGTTTACTTGGAACTATTCTGTGTGCGGAATACGGTAATACAACTGTCCGGGCATACCATTGCACAACTCGCACACCCGATACAATTATCCGGTTCGCTCATATAACAGTAGTTATACCCTTTTCCATTGACCTGCTTGTTCAGGGAAATAACTTTTACGGGACATACCTCGATACATACCCCGCACCCTTTACAGCGTTCAATATCCACCACAATCCGCCCTTTAACTTTTGCCATAATATTTTTTCGTTTTTATAAGGAACTCTTTTTTTACCCAAAAAATTGTATTACAAATTTAACCATTATTAATGAAATCGATTAATTTTTTTTAGCATTTTTACAATCTCCAACAAAAATCCAAACTTTCTTTTTCTAAGAGAAACTTTTTACTCCCCTTAAAATTTTATATTTTACTTCTCTTTTTCGTTAAACATTAAAAACAAAAACCCCTTCCGTCTTTACACAGAAGGGTATTTTGTTCGTTTTAACGAATAATTCACCAAATCAGAATTCCGATTTTCGTTCAGCAGCCCTATTCCAAAGAATGGATTACAAGCCCCGACCTTAACTTAGGTTCAAACCATGTCGTTTTCGGCGGCATGATATTACCTGTATCCGCAATGTCGATAAGCTGTTTCATCGATACAGGATATAAAGCAAAAGCCACTTTCATTTCTCCGCTATCCACACGGCGTTTCAATTCTCCCAATCCCCGAATCCCCCCGACAAAATCAATTCTTTTATCCGTCCGAAGGTCTTTTATACCTAATAACTTATCTAAAACAAGATTGGAAAGAATCGTTACATCCAACACACCTATGGGGTCATCATCATTGTAAGTTCCCTCTTTAGCAGTAAGGCTATACCAAGTTCCGCCTATATACATGGAGAAATTATGCAAAGCAGACGGCTTATATATCTCCGTTCCTTTGGCTTCAACGATAAAATCTTCTTTCAATTTAGCGAGCAACTCTTCTGCCGTTAAACCATTCAGATCTTTTACTACACGATTATAATCTATAATTTTCAACTGATTATCCGGGAAAAGCACGGACAAGAAATAGCAATACTCTTCATCCCCCGTATGATTCGGATTCGCTTTCTTTTTTTCCTCTCCTACGAGAGCAGCAGCAGCCGTACGATGATGGCCGTCTGCCACATACAATGCCGGTATTTTTTCAAATATATTCGTAATTCTCTCTATTACAGACTTATCATCTATCGTCCAGAAATGATGTCCGAATCCGTCTTCCGTTACGAAATCGTATTCAGCCGGTTTCGATTCTACGATACCCAACACTATTTTATCGATCTCATCCGAATGCGGATAAGAGAAAAACACCGGTTCTATATTCGCATTTTGAATCCGCACATGAATCATACGGTCTTCTTCTTTATCTTTCCGTGTCAATTCATGTTTTTTGATTTTCCCTTCCAGATAATCCTGAAAATGGCAACATGCCACTAACCCGTATTGTGTACGCCCTTCCATTGTTTGAGCATAAATGTAATAACGGTCTTCTTTATCCTGAACAAGCCATCCCCGTTCTTTCCATTTCTTAAAATTCTCTACCGCTTTATCATACACCTGTTGGGAATGCTCATCCGCTATCGGAGAAAAATCAATTTCCGGTTTTATAATATGTAATAACGATTTCTCTCCCGCTTCAGCCTGAGCTTCTGCAGAATTGAGTACATCGTACGGGCGGGAAGCGACTTCCCGCGCAATTCCTTTAGGAGGCCGAATACCTTTAAAAGGTTTGATTTTTACCATATAAAACTGTTTATAATAATTATCGATTATTTATTTACCTGGAATGTGGTATCTCCGTCCTTCAGATAGCCAACAGCCTGCCTTGCAGCAGCAAGTCCTGCATTGATATTGGCCTCTTTCGTTTCGGCTCCCATTTTCTTAGGCGTAGCGAAAACACGGTTGCCGCATTTTGCGACCAATTCATCATAATTATCCGGTTTCACATCGGTTGCATATTTCAGGTCAGTACGTTCTTCCATTACCTTCAATAATCCCGCTTCATCAATTACCTCTTTTCGCGCCGTATTGATAATAACCGCTCCCTTAGGCAATTTCGAAAGCAGATCGTAACCGATAGATTTTTTAGTCTGTTCATTTACCGGCACATGAATAGAAAGATAATCCGACTGACCATATAACTGTTCTACCGATTCAACACCGTTAATACCTTGCGGTAAAGCTAATTTTTTCTGTGCAATAGAACGGGAATAAGCATATACCTTCATATCCAAAGCATTTCCATAACGCCCCAGAATAGCTCCGATATGCCCGTATGCATGGATTCCCAATCTTTTTTTACTGATTTCCGAACCCGTTCCCGGATTGAACTGATTACGGGCCATATATATCATCATCCCTAACGCCAATTCCGCAACAGCATTGGAATTTTGTCCCGGAGTATTCATTACGACAATTTTCCGGGCATTGGCAGCAGCCAAATCGACATTGTCATATCCCGCACCTGCACGGACAACTATTTTCAAATTTTTTGCAGCATCGATAACCTCTGCCGTAACCTTGTCACTCCTGACAATCAAGGCATCCACATCCTTTACCGCATCCAAAAGCTGCGTTTTATCCGTATATTTTTCCAACAGGAGGAACTGATATCCCGCTTTTTCCACAATATCCCTGATATCGCTTACTGCCGTAGGGGCAAACGGTTTTTCTGTTGCAACCAATATTTTCATATGCTATTCTATTTTAAATATTATATAAATGAGGGAAAGTTATTTTTAATAACCCTCCCTCATCCGCTATTCATTTATTTCTTATGCAACTTTGCAAACTCCTTCATACAATCGACCAATGCCTGTACACTTTCTTTCGGCATCGCATTGTAAATAGAAGCACGGAATCCTCCTACCAAACGGTGTCCTTTTATGCCGACCATACCCCGTTCCTGAGCGAACGGTAAAAATTCTGCCGCCAACTCCTCATATCCGTCGTTCATCACGAAACATACGTTCATCAATGAACGGTCTTCCTTAACGGCTGTCCCTTTAAATAAAGGATTATTATCGATTTCGTCATAAAGAATCGCCGCTTTTTCCTTATTTATCTTATACATGGCTTCTACCCCGCCGATAGATTTCAACCAGCGCAACGTTTCCCGAATTACGAAAATAGGAAATACCGGTGGCGTATTGAACATAGAACCGTTTTTAATATGATTCCGATAATCTACCATCGACGGAAGCGGACGTGATACCTTACCTAAAATATCCTCTTTTACAACAACGAACGTCACCCCTGCCGGACCGATATTTTTCTGAGCCCCGCCATAAATAAGTCCATATTTGGAAACATCTACCGGGCGGCTGAATATATCGGAACTCATATCCGCCACCAGCGTAACAGGCGAATCGATATCAGTATGATACTCCGTTCCGTAAATCGTATTATTCGTCGTTATATGCAAATAATCCAAATCGGAAGGGATAGCAAAACCTTTAGGAATATAAGTAAAATTCTTATCTTCAGAAGAAGCCACCGTAACAACCTCTCCGAAATTAGCCGCCTCTTTCAACGCTTTTTTAGCCCAAACACCGGTATTCACATAACCGGCTTTTTTCTCCAATAAATTATACGGGACATGAAAGAATTGAGTGCTTGCACCACCTCCCAGGAACAACACCTGGTAACCATCCGGAATATTCAGCAACTCTTTAAACAGAGCTGTTGCCTCTTCTATTACCGCCTCAAACTCTTTAGACCGGTGAGATATTTCAAGAATAGAAAGCCCGATACCGTCAAAATCCAGGACGGCTTTTGCCGCATTCTCCATTGCAATAGCAGGTAAAATAGAAGGACCTGCACTAAAATTGTGCTTTTTCATACAATATATTTTTAATAAGTGGACAATATTCTATCTTAAATATTCTTAATTATTTTTCATTTTCACGATATTAGGTACTATCAAATTTACAATTTTTAAAATAAAAAACAACAAAAAATAAATAAAAATTATAATTAGTTTTGTAATCGAAACCGAAACCCGTTATATGGCAACAAAAGATTTTACATCCGGAGAGGAAGGCAGGCAAATCATCAATTTTGCCATCCCTATTATAACGGGCAGCGTGTTCATGCAACTGTATCATTATACCGATTCCGTCATAGTAGGGCGTTTCATCGGGAAAGAAGCCCTTGCTGCAGTAGGAGCGAGTACCCCTTTCGTTTTTATGCTCGTAGCATTGGTAATAGGAATAAGTATGGGGACAACCATCATCATTTCCCAATGTTTCGGTAGGAAACAATACGAACCGATAAAACGGGCTGCCGATTCCCTTTATATATTCTTACTTATTTCGGCTATTATTCTGACCGTATTGGGAATTATATTCAACCATGATATCATGCGTTTTATCAATCTCCCGGAAGAGATACAGCCATATGCTTCCGAATATCTGAATATTTATCTGCTGGGATTGATATTCCTGTTCGGATTCAATTCCCTTTCCGCCATTTTACGCGGCGTGGGCGATTCAAAGACTCCCCTCCTATTTTTGATCGTTTCTTCCGTTCTGAATATTATTTTAGACCTACTGTTCGTTGTCGTTTTCAAATGGGGCATCGCCGGAGCTGCATGGGCGACCAATATCGCACAGGCATCCGCTGTAATTTTCGGCATAATATACGTCAACAAACATAATCATTTGGTAAAATTAGACCTGCGGCATCTTTCTTTCGATAAAACCCTCTTTATACGCAGTATTAAACTGGGACTTCCGGCAGGTATGCAGCAACTGTTCGTTTCTTTCGGCATGCTTGCGATAGTAGGGCTCGTAAACGGTTTCGGAACGGACGTTATTGCAGCATATTCCGCCGCTTCCCGAATCGAAACTTTCGTATGTATTATTCCGATGAATCTGAGTATAGCCCTCACTACTTTTACCGGACAAAATTTCAGCGCAGGAAAAATAGATCGTGTACGAAAAGGATTGCATTCCACAATAAAAACCTCATTAATCGCAAGTTTCATTATTCTGCTTGTATTATCGGCATTTGCCCGTCCTTTAATGAATATGTTCGTTCCTGAACCGTCCGTAATAGAAGTAGGATGTCAATATTTAATTGTTTTAGGGCTCTCTTTCTGGCTTTTCAGTATCATGTTCTGCTATATGGGTACCCTCCGGGGAATGGGGAATACAATCGCCCCCATGTTCATTTCTTTAATAACTCTCTGGATTATCCGGATACCGGTTGCTTCTCTTTTATCGTCTCACATCGGAGAACTCGGAATTTGGGTCTCCTCTTCTATCTCCTGGTTTATCGGTATGATAGCAGCTATCATTATTTTCTACCGTACAACAAAAACCTCGAAGACACTTCAAAACAGCATCAATATTCCGGAAGAAATATTCTAACATTTTTTTATAACTGAAAACACATTTTCTATCCCGTTTCGGTAAACCGGTCAGCAGAAATAAAAACCTCCTATATTTACCCGATTATGCAACTATAAACAATTATCTATCCCGAATAAATAATTCATTTCTACATTAACTATAAACAAAAAGAGCGGTTTTTAACCGCTCTTTTTGTTTATATGAATTTATCCGATTAAGCTAAGAAACCTAACAAGATACCGGCAGCAACCGCACTACCAATCACACCGGCAACGTTCGGCCCCATTGCATGCATCAACAGATAATTGGTTTTATCATATTGCAACCCGATTTCCTGCGATACACGTGCAGAGTCAGGAACCGCAGATACACCGGCATTACCGATAAGCGGATTGATTTTGTTCCCTTCTTTCAAGAACAAGTTGAAGAATTTTACGAACAATACTCCACCGGTAGTTGCTATAACAAAAGATATTGCACCCAAAGCAAAGATACCTATAGATTTTACAGTAAGGAAAGTAGTTGCTTGTGTAGAAGCACCTACAGTAAGACCGATCAAAATCGTAACGATATCAATAAGCGGACCACTTGCAGTAACAGCCAAACGACGAGTTACACCACTTTCTTTCAACAAGTTCCCGAAGAACAGCATCCCCAACAAAGGAAGACCGGACGGAACAAGGAAACAAGTAAGCAGCACACCGATAATCGGGAACAATATCTTTTCGGTCTGAGATACGGCACGCGGCGGTCTCATTCTAATAACACGCTCTTTCGGTGTAGTCAACAATTTCATAACAGGCGGCTGGATAACCGGCACAAGAGCCATATATGAATATGCAGACACCGCAATAGCACCCATCAAATCCGGAGCAAGTTTGGATGAAAGGAAAATAGCGGTAGGACCGTCAGCACCACCGATAATACCGATAGCACCTGCTTCTGAAGCAGAGAATCCTAATGCCAACGCAATCATATAAGCCCCGAAGATACCGAGCTGTGCAGCAGCACCGATAAGCATCAGTTTGGGATTCGATATCAGGGCGGAAAAGTCGGTCATCGCACCGATTCCTAAGAATATCAATGGCGGATAAACCCCTTTTAACACCCCGAAATAGAGATAGTTCAACACAGAGCCGTCTTCATATACACCGATTTGCAAGCCCGGGAAAAACGGAATATTTCCCACGATGATACCGAACCCGATAGGAATCAATAACATCGGTTCAAAATGCCTGGAAATTGCCAGATAGATGAAGAACAAACCTATTACGATCATGATAAGATGACCGAAAGTAACATTAGCGAATCCCGTAAATCCCCAGAATTCTCCAAGATTCGCACCTAAAAATGAGAAAAATCCAGCATCTGCCATAACACTAACCTATTGTAAGTAGAACATCACCTTCCAATACAGAATCGCCTTTACGTGCAGAAATAGATTTTACCACACCTTCCTTATCACTCTCTATATTGTTTTCCATCTTCATTGCTTCCAGCAACATCAAACGTTGCCCGATCTTCACTGTATCGCCTTCTTTCACGAATACATCCAGAATCACACCGGGAAGCGGTGATTTAATGGAAACACCTGCTGTTGCAGTCGCAGCAGGAGCTGATGTTTTAGCAACAGAAGGATGGCTGTCCGTAGAAGGAATCGTCGGTTTTTGGATTACTTTCGGAGCTTTGGGCTTAGATGCCATACCTTCTACTTCCGCAGTATATTCTTGACCGTTAACCGATACAGTCGCAACATTATCCTCTACATTTTTCACTTCAACGACATATTCATTGCCGTTTACTTTAATTTTATACTCTTTCATATATGTAAGTACGTGTAAATTTTAATTAAGTTTAAGTTACTTTTTCCTTTGCGGCATTTGCATTAATCCGTATATTTTTGAACTCCACGGAGAATAAGCACGTGCTACACGGTTAATGGTAAGAACAGTCGATTCAAGGTCGTGTAAATCATCTTCATATTTACGAAGAGCAATACCGATAGCCGCAATCATTTCACCGCTAGGGCCTTCAGTCATTGTTTTCTTCGTTTCTACAACAGAAGCCGTTACGCCTTTAGCCTCATTTTCTTTCCGGGCAGCCCTGTTCTTCATAACAATACCCACACGTTTGAATACCAGATAGAGCAAAATCAAAGCGCAGAATACAACGCTCATCGCGGTGATGGCCATTACTATTCCGACAGGGTCCAGTTCACGGAACAGTTCCGCACGGGATTCGAATTCGATCACATTATTGGTTGCCCCCGGAGTAGTAGAAGGCAATTCCTTCCATACCTCTCCCGAGTTCGGAGATTCCTGGATCCAACCGAAAGAAACATCGTCTTTCAAATCAGCAATGCTGTATTTGACCGAATCCACAGCAGGGCCACGGCCACTTGCATCCAGCAAATAAATTTCACCGGTCTGGTCCAAAGTAAAGTTCGTATAGAAAGTCCCTTTAGAACCTATACCGTCTGCAAAGAATACGACATATCCCTGAGGCGGAATAGCCGTACGAGGATCGTTTTTAGGTATCTTATATGTTACGCTTTTGTCACCCCTGCGGATAGTCAGATAGTTTCCTGCCACATTAACATTGGAATAACCAGTATTATGCAACTCAATCCAACCACTGCGATGTCCGTAATCATCTTCATAACTATCGGTATTCTTCACCAATACCTCATTGATCCGGATATCTTTGATGCTTTGGGCAGAAACACCTCCGACACAAAGCAAACACGCAAACAGGGCAACAAATTTTCTCATGTTATTAGTTCTCATGTTTTCCTATGGTTTACAATGGTATGTTAGAGTGTTTCTTAGCAGGATTAACTAATTTTTTAGTTGCAAGCGACTGTAACGCACGGATAACTCTGAAACGAGTATTACGCGGTTCGATAACATCGTCTATATAACCATATTTAGCTGCGTTGTACGGGTTAGCGAACGCATCTTTGTATTCCTGTTCCTTCTTAGCGATAAATTCTGCTTTTTCCTGCGGATCGGTAATCGCTTCGATATCTTTTGCAAGCAATACTTCGATAGCACCCTGCGGCCCCATTACTGCGATTTCACCGGTAGGCCATGAATAGTTCAGGTCGCCACGCAGATGTTTGGAACTCATCACACAATATGCACCGCCGTAAGATTTACGAAGGATAACTGTTACTTTAGGAACGGTAGCCTCGCCGTATGCGAACAACAACTTAGCACCGTGTATAATAATACCGCCGTATTCCTGACCCGTACCCGGCAAGAAGCCCGGAACATCCACCAAAGTTACGATAGGAATATTGAACGCATCGCAGAAACGAACGAAACGTGCTGCCTTACGTGATGCATTGATATCCAATACTCCGGCAAGGTATTTAGGCTGATTTGCGATAATACCTACAGACTGCCCGTTAAAACGAGCGAAACCGGTAACGATATTGGGAGCGTACAGTTTTTGAGATTCAAGGAACTCTCCGTCGTCAACGATAGCATTGATCACTTCCAATACATCATACGGTTTATTAGGATTATCCGGAATAATTTCGTTCAAAGAGTCTTCCAAACGGTCGATAGCATCTGTGCAAACAGCCAACGGAGCATCTTCCAAATTGTTCTGAGGCAAGAAGCTCAATAATTTACGAATCAATCCCATGCCTTCTTCTTCATCATCTACAACAAAGTGAGCAACACCCGATTTGGTAGCGTGAATAGAAGAACCGCCTAATTGTTCTTGAGTAACGGTTTCACCGGTAACGGTCTTTACTACCTTAGGTCCGGTAACGAACATATAACTTGTTCCTTTACTCATTATGATAAAGTCGGTAAGCGCCGGAGAATATACGGCACCGCCTGCACACGGACCAAAAATAGCAGAAATCTGGGGAATAACACCAGAAGCCAAAATATTACGTTGGAAAATTTCAGTATAACCGGAAAGGCTGTTCACACCTTCCTGAATACGTGCTCCACCGGAGTCGTTGATACCGATAAGAGGTGCTCCGTTTTTCATAGCCATATCCATCACTTTGCAGATTTTAGCTGCAAAAGTTTCGGACAATGAACCGCCGAATACCGTAAAATCCTGTGCAAAGATATAGACAAGACGCCCGTCGATAGTACCATAACCCGTAACGACACCATCTCCGTAATAAGATTCCTTGTCAATACCGAAATTGGTGCAACGGTGTTTTACAAACATGTCGAATTCCTCGAAACTACCTTCGTCAAGCAACATATCGATTCTTTCACGAGCAGTTAATTTCCCTTTTTTATGCTGGGAATCAATACGTTTCTGACCTCCTCCTAACTTAGCTTGTTCTCTTAAAGCTATCAGTTGTTTAATTTTTTCTGAATTGGCACTCATATTCTTAAGAATGAATTATTTGTTTTTATCTTCGCATAGTTCAGTTAATACACCCATAGTGCTTTTCGGATGAAGGAATGCAATAGTCAACCCTTCAGCTCCTTTTCTCGGAGTTTTGTCAATCAATTTAACGTCTTTGGATTCCGCTTCTGCAAGAGCTCCTTCTATGTTCTCCACTGCAAATGCAACATGGTGAACTCCTTCGCCTCTTTTTTCAATAAATTTACCTATTGAACCTTCCGGATCTGTACTTTCCAAAAGTTCAATTTTGGTCTGGCCTACTTTGAAGAAAGCAGTTTTTACCTTCTGGTCCTTCACTTCTTCAATGTTATAACATTTCAGGCCCAATACATTTTCCCAATAAGGGATAGCTGTCTCAAGGCTTTTGACAGCAATACCGATGTGTTCAATGTGTGAAATGTTCATCGTAAATAAGTTTTAACGGTTATATATATGTGTTTTACTATTTTTTAAGAAAGTCACAAAGTTAATGATTAATATTATTTTATTGAAACAAATTTTTGAATTTATTTCTTAAAATTCACCTGTTTTTTCTTCTTTGCTATCATTTTTTTATAATATCCCCTTTTTCTGTTCCAATCAGAAGTATTCGATTATTTACAACAAACTCTCATAGACCCGATAAAGGTTCGCAGCCACCTTATCATCCCTAAAATTCAACACATAAGCATTTCCTTTCTCGATCATATCCCGACGAATATCCGAATTATACAACGCCTTCTTCAATGCTTCTATCATATCTTCCAAATCGTACTGGCCTACATATAAACAAGCATCTCCTCCCGTTTCTTTAAATACGCCTCCTTTCGAAGTAATCATCGGCACCTCACTGTTCAACGCTTCCAAAATAGGAATACCGAAACCTTCGAACAATGAAACGTATACCGCCACCGAAGCCATTTGATAAACAGCCGGCAAATCGGCCATTTCTATATCATGATGAAAAAATACCCGGTTCGCAATACCTTTCTCTTCCGCATATTTCATAAGTTCATCCGCATACGGAGTCCATTTCCCGCATGCGACCAGAGGTATGTCGATTTTTCCTTCTACCATAGCGTGAAGCGTCAGCATCAAATTTTTCCGCTCTTCCAATGTCCCGACACTCAATATATATTCCGAAGGAAGATCATATTTTTTACGAACCGCTTCTTTGAATGGTTCCGATACTTTTTCATAAAAAATCGGATTGCATCCCTGATAAACCACTGCGATACGCTCTTCCGGAATCTTCCAGAACTCCATAATATCTTCTTTGGTCTGCCGGCTGATAGCAATCACTTTATCAGCATACTCACAACTTCGCTTATATTTTTTTTTATAAAGATAACAATCTATCTTACTGTACAAATTCGGATACCGGATATAAATCAGATCATGAATGGAAACCACGCTTTTCGCTCCCCCTTCCCGGATATCATACGGCAATTCGTTACTCAATCCATGATAAATATCGAGCCGATGGCGGCGAATATCTTTCGCCATAAAACCACTGCGCCACAATGCCGGCACAATATCCCCTATGAATGTCGAAGGAGTTACTACCTCTACTCCATCAGGGATTTCAAATCCCACCTTGTTTTCATCAAAAGCAGAATAAAGAAAATAACGATTATCCGGATAATATTTAGACAACAACTCCAGAGTACTGCGGCTATAATTACCGAGTCCACTGGTGTTTTTAAACATTCTTTTTGCGTCAAAACCGATTCTCATCACTTAAATTTAAAAAGCAAATAAGATGCACCAAATAACTTACACACAAATTCTTATTCCACAATTCCTTTTATGGAAAAAACCGTAATTTTTTCCGGGGCATTACTTCTTATCTCTATCTTTTTATAAAAAGCTCCCCGCTCTTTTGCATTAAAAACGACCCGAATCGTATCCGTTGTATGCGGCATGACCGGACGTTTATCAAAAGAAACTTTCGTACACCCGCAAGCCGTTACCGCATCGATAATTACCAACGGATTATCCGAATTATTAACAAAAGGGAAAAGTACCGTCCGCTTCTCTTTCAGCTTTACCTTAGCGAGATCGACAATGTTCCTGTCCGCTTTTAACACCGGCCCACTATTTTGGGAATATCCCTGAAAACACCCTAAAATACTGAACCATAATACCAATACAATATTGATTAAACCCAACTTCATCTCAAAACAATTTATTTCGTAAAATGGAATACCCAAATCTTTCTTTTTAGACAAATTTTTCAACAAACCGGGTAAGTTCTATAAAATCATCCACGCTTAGCCGTTCCGGACGCAAAGAAAAAAAACGGTGTTCTTCCGTAACGGCAGGAAAAGCCGCCCGAAGCGAATTTCGAATCGTCTTACGACGTTGATTAAAAGTACTTTTTACCACTTTAAAGAAAAGTTCCTCATTGCAGTCGAGCCGTTGCCTTTCATTCCGAACCAAACGGATAACTCCGCTCTTTACTTTAGGCGGAGGATTGAATACATGCTCATGTACGGTAAACAAATACTCAATGTTATAAAATGCCTGTAAAAAGACACTCAATATACCGTACTCTTTTTTGCCGGGCGGTTCCGCAATACGCACAGCGACCTCTTTTTGTACCATACAGACACATTCCGAAACGAGGTCACGGTTTTCCAATATCTTAAAAAATATCTGAGAAGATATATTGTATGGGAAATTTCCGATAATATTCACACCTTCCGGAAACATTCCCTTCAAATCCATTTTGATAAAATCGCCGTATATAAGACGGGAACCCAATTCTGAAAAATTTTCCCGCAAGTATGCCACACTTTCCGAATCGACTTCAGCCGCATACAATTCAAGCTCTTGACGAGCCAATAAAAATTGAGTCAATACTCCCGTTCCCGGCCCTACTTCCAATGTTAATGGCGTACGAAAAGCCGTCAAGCTATCCGCTATCCGCTTCGCAATATTTAAATCCGTTAAAAAATGCTGACCGAGCTGCTTTTTAGGCCGTACATTCATCAAATATCAATTTGTCCCGAAGGAAATTCTGTCACAAAGATATTTAAATTTATAATGATTCCCTTCCTTTCACTCCTAATTTCCCAATTCACTAATAAATTTAATTCTGACTAAACGTATCTCTTCTTCCGTATAATCACTGCCCAACTCCTTCATCGCTTCTTCCACCGAATCCGTATCGGCTTCTTCCTTAAAATAGTCATAGATATCCTCCTGTTTATCTTCATCTACGACCATGTTGATATAATAATCGATATTCAACCGCGTTCCCGAATTGACGATAGCCTCTATTTCGCTTATCAACTCTTCCGTCGTCAATCCTTTCGCATCGGCAATATCCTCGAACTCCATTTTTCTGTCGATACTCTGAATAATAAAGACTTTATTACCGCTCTTATTAACGACACTTTTTACGACCATATCCTGCGGCCTCTCTATATCTTTCTCCTCCACATAACGCTTTATCAAATCCAGAAATTCCTGTCCGAACTTACGCGCTTTTCCAGCTCCGACACCGGAAATATTCTGCATCTCTTCCATTGTAATCGGATATTGGGTAGCCATATCCTCCAAAGAAGGATCCTGGAAAATAACAAATGGGGGTAATCCCGCTTTTTTCGCCACTTTCTTCCTTAAATCCTTAAGCATGGCAAAAAGCTCTTCATCCGCAGCACCGCCACCGCGCGCTCCGATACCGGAAACTATTTCGTCATCATCTTCTTCCGAATATTCGATATCCTTGCTCATCATCACCGAATAGGGATTATTCAGATACCCCTCTCCTTCGTCACTGATGGAAAGCAACCCGTAATTCTCAATATCCTTTTTAATAAACCCCAGAATCAACGCATTCCGAATAACCGCATTCCAAAATTTCGCATCGAATTCCGTTCCTGCTCCGAAAAGTTCTATCTTATGGTGTTTATAGGATTTAATAATACTTGTCTTTTTCCCGGTCAACACATTGACTAAATAATCGGTTTTAAACTTGTCGCCAATCGCTTTCAATGTTTCCAACATCAACACCATCTGCTCCTTAACCTCGAATTTCGGTTTCGGATGCAAACAATTATCGCAATTCCCGCAATTAGGCTCATCGTACTCTTCCCCAAAATAGTGAAGCAACGATTTACGGCGGCATACCGACGACTCCGCATAAGCCACCGTTTCCATCAATAACAATTTACCGATCTCCTGTTCCGCCACAGGCTTCCCCTGCATGAATTTTTCGAGTTTCTGAATATCCTTATAGCTGTAAAAAGCGATGCAATGCCCTTCGCCTCCGTCACGCCCCGCACGGCCTGTTTCCTGGTAATACCCTTCCAGGCTTTTAGGTATATCGTAATGAATCACATAACGGACATCCGGTTTATCAATTCCCATACCGAAAGCAATCGTAGCTACAATCACATCCACCTCTTCCATCAAAAACTTATCCTGATTCGCCGTCCGTGTAGCAGCATCCATTCCGGCATGATAAGGCAACGCACTGATACCGTTTACCTTCAATAAATCGGCAATCTCTTCTACTTTTTTACGGCTCAGACAATAAATAATACCCGATTTCCCCGGATTCTGTTTGATGTATTTGATTATTTCCTTTGAAGCATTCACCTTAGGGCGTACCTCATAATAAAGATTCGGACGATTGAACGACGATTTAAAGACAGTGGCATTCTGCATCCCCAGATTTTTCTGAATATCCAACTGTACTTTCGGGGTTGCCGTTGCCGTTAATGCAATAATAGGCGCCGGACAAATATCGAGAATAATCGGACGGATTCTCCGGTATTCCGGACGAAAATCATGCCCCCATTCAGAAATACAATGCGCCTCATCTATGGCATAAAACGAAATTTTCACATTCCGGAGAAAAGCGACATTCTCTTCCTTGGTCAAAGACTCCGGAGCAAAATAAAGCAATTTCGTTTTACCGCTCAAAACATCCTCTTTCACTTTGGCTATAGCCGATTTATTCAATGAAGAATTCAGAAAATGGGCAATTCCGTCGGACATACTGAACGCACGCATAGCATCCACCTGATTCTTCATTAAAGCAATTAACGGAGAAATAATTATCGCCACCCCATCCATTAACAAAGCAGGCAGCTGATAACACAATGATTTGCCTCCACCCGTCGGCATTAATACAAAAGTATCATTGCCGTCCATCAAATTCCTAATAATTGCTTCCTGATTTCCCTTAAATCCGGAAAAACCAAAATATTTTTTCAAATGTTCTGATAGAGACGCATCTTTTGTCATATCACAATCAACTGATAATAAAAGACTTGAATAAATAAATTTAAAACAGGAACAAATTAAACGTACTTAAAGATAATAAAATTTTAAAAACGACAACATCTTTTTTCACAAAACATCATTATATTTGGCAGAATAACTGTTTTTCCGTTTTAACAAAAACAGATTTACTATAATATAATCGAATAAAGATTTTACCATAACATAAAAACATTTTATCGTGAATCACGAACAAATAAAATCTTTTGCCAAAAGTATTATTGAAACAGAAACACAAGCAATAAAGAATCTTGCCGGATATATAGACGATAATTTCGCAACGATAGCCGAATTAATCATCAAAAGCAAAGGACGGGTCATCGTAACCGGCATCGGGAAAAGCGCTATCATTGGAAATAAAATCGTTGCCACGCTGAACTCGACCGGGACACCTGCTATCTTCATGCACGCTGCCGATGCCATTCACGGCGATTTAGGCATGATACAGAACCACGATACCGTTATCTGTATTTCCAAAAGCGGAAACACACCGGAAATAAAAGTATTGATTCCCCTTATACGGAACATCTATAAAGAAAACATTATTATAGGTATGGTCGGCAATACCGACTCTTTTTTAGCCCAGATTTCCGATTATGTTATCAATACATACGTCACAAAAGAGGCATGCCCGAATAATCTTGCCCCTACGTCGAGTACTACGGCGCAATTAGTCATGGGCGATGCTTTGGCAATGACTCTGCTGAAATTACGTGGATTCACCGCCGCCGACTTCGCTAAAGTACATCCGGGAGGCGCTTTGGGAAAACGGCTTTACATCCGGGTACAAGATTTAATCTCCCATAATGCAATCCCTTCTGTAAAAGAAAGTGCCGATATAGACGAAGTAATTATCGAAATTTCATCCAAAATGTTGGGAGCGACAGCCGTTACGGATGCTCAGGGAAAACTGATCGGAATTATTACCGACGGCGACCTGCGCCGCATGCTTCAAAAGAAAGTAGATTTAAACAGCGTGCGGGCAAAAGACATCATGAGTTCCAACCCTAAAACGATAAGCAAAGAAGAGCTGGCTGTGAAAGCCTTCGCCACCATGGAAGAGAAAAAAATAACGCAGCTCATCGTGACCGATGAGAACAATAAATATTGTGGTATTATCCATATCCACGATATTTTGCGGGAAGGCGTCGTTTAAAACCGTAAAAAGTTCGTATATCCATGAAACTCCATACCAAAAATTTAGTAAAGCAGTATAAAACCCGGACGGTTGTCGATCACGTTTCGATAGAAGTCGACCAAGGAGAGATCGTAGGACTATTAGGCCCTAACGGAGCAGGAAAAACAACCACATTCTATATGATCGTAGGATTGATAAAACCGAATGAAGGCCAAATATTCCTGGATGATATAGAAATAACCAAAGAACCGGTATATAAACGGGCACAATTAGGTGTCGGCTATCTTGCACAAGAAGCTTCCGTATTCAGACACCTTTCCGTAGAAGACAATATCCGCGCCGTTTTACAAATGACCGACTATCCCAAAGAGTACCAGAAAGAACGCTTGGAAAATCTAATCGACGAATTCCACCTGAACAAAGTGCGGAAAAGTTACGGGATTCAATTATCCGGAGGAGAACGCCGCCGTACGGAAATAGCACGAGCCGTTTCCATCAATCCGAAATTCATTTTACTGGACGAACCTTTTGCCGGAGTCGATCCCATTGCAGTAGAAGATATTAAAAGTATCGTCCGAACGTTGAAAGATAAAAATATCGGAGTAATCATTACAGACCATAACGTACACGAAACATTGGATATAACCGACCGTACCTACTTGTTGTTCGAAGGGCATATTCTGAAAGCCGGTAGTGCAGAAGATTTAGCCAATGACGAAATGGTACGTAAAGTATATTTAGGAAAAGATTTCAAATTGCGTTAACACAATCATCGTTTTTATATCCGAAAACGCCCTTTTTAAGGGCGTTTTTTACATAACCATTTAACAAAACAGCAGGGTAAAACAGTAGAAGCAAGCTGTAACCGATTTACTCGTTTGTCTGTTTTTTCAATAAAAGAAAAGCAAGACTTCCTTTCAACATGCCGGTTAAACCGATACATTTTACAGGTATTGCCTTTCGTTTAACCCGTAATTGCGGTAACTGCCGGTAAAATCCGATATGTGCTTTCAGAACGGCTTTAAAAAATGAAAACTTCCCTTTAAACAAATATCCCAAAGCAATCATTCCATCCATACACATCCGGATAAACATAATCGGGAAAAGCCGCATCCCTGGTAAATTCTTATAAAGCGTACTGAGATTATTGCGAAAATTCAAATACAATTTGCGAGGCGACTCGTTGGGCAGAGTACCCCCGCCGACATGATAAACGACAGAAGCAGGTTCCACCATTATTTTATATCCCGCATTTTTAAGCCGCCAGCACAAATCTATTTCTTCCATATGAGCGAAATAAGACTCGTCCAGCCCTCCGAACCTTTTATAAAGTTCTGCCCGAACGAACATAGCCGCACCCGATGCCCAAAAAATCTCGACAGGCGTATCATATTGTCCCTTGTCCCGTTCTATCCGGTTCAGAATACGCCCCCGGCAATAAGGGAAACCGAATATATCGATTAACCCGCCGCATGCTCCCGCATATTCGAAATACTCCCGGCGGTCGTATGATCGGATTTTCGGCATAACAGCCGCAATGTTTTCATCCGATTCCATCAAATCGACAAGAGGAACAAGCCATCCTTGCGTTACTTCCACATCCGAATTGAGCAATACGAAATAATCGCTTTCTAATTGCGCCAAAGCCCTGTTATATCCCCCGGTAAAGCCGTAATTCCTGTCCAGAAGGATTAATCGGACTTCAGGGAAAAACTTCTTTAAAAATACTATCGAATCATCCGTAGAACCATTATCCGCCACCACTACCTCTGCATAATCCCGAGGAGTGAAAGCCATAAGCGAAGGAAGAAAACGTTCCAGAAAATGCCGGCCGTTCCAATTCAATATTACTACGGAAACCCGTTTCATCATTTTGTAAATTTTGCACGTAAAGATATAAAATATTACTTTTATAAATTATAAACCCTAAACCTTATGGATAGCTCTACTTTCGAAAAAGCCGAAAAAGAATTACTGAAAGCGATGCGACATAATATGAATGGTGTTGTAGTGAGTACCGTCAAAAAAATGACATCACAAACTATTCCGAGTTTCGGAGTATCGATTCCTGCTCTGAAAAAAATCGCAACCCGCTACGAAGGCGACCACCCGTTGGCATTATACCTTTTCGATAAAAATATCAGAGAACTGAAATTAACAGCTATCTTTATCGATGCTCCCGAACAGGTAACTGCATCCCAAATGGAAAAATGGGGAGAAGGATTCAAAACATTGGAAATAGCGGAAAACGCCGCTTCTTCACTTTTCTGGAAATCGCCCGATGCATTTGCTATCGCTTGCAAATGGTTGCAATCCGATGATATTATCCTGTTGAAAGCAGCCCTTTTAATTGCAGGAAGAATAGTAACGAACGAAAATAGCAGCTATACCGACACATTATTGAATTTAATAACCCCTTTACTTCGTTACGATAACGATATAATCAGCGGAGGAATCATTTTCGCCTTGGAACGAATAGCCCGCACGGATAAAATGTTTCGGGATAAAATCGTATCGTTACTGAAACAAGAAGATATTGCCGGATATCCTACTGCAAAAGAAGTCAGAGAAACAGTGTTCTGGGATTCCGAAACTTATTGATATTTATACGGTACTCTATCTATATTCTTGTCGAAGAAATTCAAAAATCGGCATCAAAGGTTTCTTTATTTATTATTTTTGTAAAATTATAGAATATGGCTCGGGAATCTTTAAAGGCAACTTCTTACGGTTTCCCCGCTTTTCATTATAATTTGCGATAAAACAGCTACAAGTCATGTTCAGAAGAAAAAATAGAGGCTGGCAGGTAATGGAAGGACAACCTCTTACCGAATTGGACAAAAAAATATTGCATTATCAAAATAAAGGGCATCTTGTTCCCGATAGAAGTTTGATAAAAACGCCCGAACAAATCGAAGGAATACGAAAAAGCGGAGTAATCAATACGGGCGTGCTCGATTTGGTAGAGAAAGAGATAAGGCCGGGGATGTCTACTGAAGATATAGACAAACTGGTATATGATTATACCGTATCACACGGAGCAATCCCTGCCCCACTGAATTTTGAAGGATTCCCCAAAAGCGTGTGTACCTCCGTCAACGAAGTGGTATGCCACGGTATTCCGAATAAAAATGAAATTTTGAAAGAAGGGGATATTATCAATGTAGACGTATCTACCATCTTGAACGGCTATTATTCCGATGCTTCCAGAATGTTTATGATCGGAGAAGTTTCCCCGGAAAAACAAAAATTAGTCGAAGTAACCAAAGAATGCCTGCAAATCGGAATGGAAGCGGCCAAACCTTTCGGATTCGTCGGAGACATAGGATATGCCATTCAACAACATGCCGAAAAGAATAACTTTTCAGTCGTTCGCGATTTATGCGGACATGGTGTAGGGTTGGAATTTCATGAAAAACCGGATATTCCGCATTTCGGGAAGAAAGGGACCGGTATGTTATTAGTCCCGGGTATGGTTTTCACCATAGAACCGATGATCAACATGGGGACCTGGAGGGTATTTATCGATGACGATGACGACTGGACGGTTATCACTGAAGACGAACTTCCTTCAGCCCAATGGGAACACACCTTTTTAATGACTGAAACAGGATTGGAAATTCTAACCTATTAACCGGCTTCGAAAATAACGGAATTTTTACCCTGTTGCCTCAAACCACCGGTTTTCAAAATTACCCGGATGATATGAGGAAAGTCTATTCTTGCGTGAAATTGTATTATTCATAAATAATACCTATTTTTGCATCGCTGATTTTCAGTGTTGCGTTTAAATTTCCCCGATAATTTTCCTAAAGGGATATTTTTCTTTCAAAAAGAGCTTCCGGCTTTTGTTCCCGACTGTGTTATACGGCTGCAACACATTAGATACGATGAAAAAACATTGATAGTCAGTTAAAAAACTTAACAACTATTTAATGACAGAATTAGAAGATTTCAAGGCTTTAGGATTGAGCGAATCGACCTTAGAAGCCATCCGAGCGAAAGGATTTGAAGTTCCTTCGCCTATACAGCGATTAACAATCCCCGTATTATTAGCCAATCAAAACGACATTATCGGTCAGGCACAAACAGGAACCGGAAAAACCGCAGCATACGGATTACCCATTCTGGAACATGTAAAACCTTCAGCAGGCCGTGTCCAAGCCCTTATTTTAGTTCCTACCCGCGAATTGGCACTACAAGTTACCGATGAATTACTTTCCTTTAAACAAGGGAAAACCGTTATATCTGCGATTTACGGAGGTGCTTCCATTGACGAACAGTTAAGGCGTTTGAAAAAGGGAATAGATATCGTTGTCGGAACTCCCGGCCGTATTTTGGACCACTTGCACAGAGGGACACTTGACCTTTCCCAATTGGAATGGCTCATTTTAGATGAAGCCGACGAAATGCTCAATATGGGATTCATCGAAGACGTGGATGAGATATTGCAATACAGCAACGAACACAGGCGGTTGTTACTATTCTCGGCTACTATGCCTAAAAGGATCGTAGAACTTGCTAAAAA